>JAYSKW010000394.1:0-2292 GCA_043726085.1 Limnoglobus sp. | reverse complement strand
CCCAGGCCTGCGCTCGCTTCGCTCGCTCCGACCTGGGCTTTAGGAACGGACCTTTCAGGCCCGAAAACCACGGCCCGCAAAGGTTTCGATGGCAAGAATCCCACATCGAAATGATGCATCTATGCCTTTGCCAAAACTGGAGAACCCAAATCGAGATGATCCAAAAACACCGTCAAGATCAACTTCACGTCACTTGGGAGCCACCCTCACCCGGCGGCTTGTTTGCGGGTTTCCCACTCGTCGGAGGAGACTAATACTTCGCGGGCGTTGCTGCCGTTGAAGCCGCCGACGATGCCGTCTTCGGCCATGAAGTCGATGAACCGCGAGGCTTTGCCGTAGCCGATGCCGAGGGCGCGCTGCAACAGCGAGGTGCTGCCACGCTGTTCGCGGATGACGATCTCGACGGCTTGTTCGTAGATCGGGTCGCGCTCGCGTAGCTTCTCGCCGAGGCTCGCGCCGCCTTCGCTCGTCGTGTCTTTCGTCTTCAAATTCAGCAATTCGCTCTCGTAATTCGGCTCGTCGCATTCGAGATTCGTCACGGTGCGTTCGATTTCGCCATCGTCGACGTACGCGCCTTGCGCGCGAATAATCGTGCTGGTGCCGGGTTGTAGGAACAGCATATCGCCCATGCCGAGCAGCTTGTCCGCCCCCTTTTCGTCGAGAACGACGGCGCTATCCGCACGGCTCGCCACCTGGAAACAAATGCGAGCCGGTAGGTTCGATTTGATCAACCCCGTGATGACGTCGACCGTCGGTTTTTGCGTCGCCAACATGATGTGGATGCCCGCCGCACGCGACTTCTGCGCGAGCCGGATGATATGCGATTCGACTTCCTTTTTCATCGACATCAACAAGTCGCCGACCTCGTCGATGATGATGACGATGTACGGCATACTCCGCGGGACCGCCTTGCGTTCGTCTTCGCTGACGGGGTCGATGCGGCGTAAAATCTCCACGGTGCCGAGTTCGTTGAAGCTCGCGATGTTGCGCACGCGGGCACGGCGAAGCCACTCGTAACGCTCTTCCATTTTGTCGACGGCCCATGCCAGAATCGCTTCGGCTTTCTTGTCGTCGGTCACAACCGGGTGCATCAGGTGTGGGATTTTTCCGTACTCGGACAGCTCGACTTTCTTCGGGTCGATCATAATCATCCGGCATTCGTCGGGCTTGCGCGTGTAGAGCAAACTGAGGATGATCGCGTTCAGGCAGACCGACTTGCCAGTGCCGGTGCGGCCCGCGATCAGCAGGTGCGGCATCGTTGCGAGGTCGTACACCAACGCGCGGCCTTCGACGTCTTTCCCGACGAAGATCGGCAGTTTCATCTTGCTCGCCTTCGCGGTCGTGGCGGCGATCAGTTCCTTTAAACGCACCGTCTGGCGATGCTCGTTTGGCACCTCAATGCCCACCGTGTCGCGGCCCGGTAGCGGGGCGACAATCCGCACGCTGGAGACTTTCAGTTTTAGTGCGAGGTCGTCCGAAAGCGTCGTCACTTTACTGAGCCGCAAGCCGGTTTCGAGCGAGATTTCGTACTGCGTAATCACCGGTCCCGTGTGGATGCCGACGACTTTGATCGTTAGGCCGAAGTCCGTAAACGTCTTCTCCAGAAGCACCGCACGCTCGCGCAACTTCGATTCGTGATCTTGCACGGCAAACGCATCGGGATCGTTGAGGAGCGTCAGCGGCGGCAGTTCAAAATCGACGACGGTTTCGGTTTCAGCAATCGCGGGGCGGGTAATCGTCAGCGGTGCGCGCTCGATTGGAATCTCGCTCGGTTCGTCGTCGTCGCGCGGCACGAGCCGCAACTCGGGCGGCTTGTGAATCGGGATCGGTGCGGTTTCCACGGGTGACAGGCTCACGACGGCGGCACGTTCTTCGCGCTTCTTCTGGATGGTTTCAATGACGTGATTCGTGCGGTTTTCCACGAATGTATTGCTCGCCTTCGCGCCGATGGCGATGCCGCGAACCGCGAGCCAGATCGTGCGCAGTAACGACCGAATGAGGTTGTCCGCCGCGAGCAATACTCCGATGAAAGCGACGACGATGAGCACGGGATACGGGACCGCGCGATCGTCGAGAAAGAAACGCAGGTACGCACCGATCGAGCCACCGGGGCCGTACGCTGAGGCAGGGGGAAGCGTGAGGCGATGCGCGGTCATGTCGATGGCAGTGGCGGAAGTCGCGATGAGGATCAGCCAGCCGAGACTGCGTGCGAACAGTCGCGTGGTGGCACGCCGTTTTACATAAAGCACCGTCAGGCAAAACCAGCCGAGCGCGAGGACGATTGCGGCGAAG
>JAYSKW010000393.1:0-5919 GCA_043726085.1 Limnoglobus sp. | reverse complement strand
CGAAGACGGTCGGTTTTTGTGCAGACACGGTCGGACTCCGGCAGAGATTGTGTGGTGGCTTACAGGTGTAAATGGTCGGCGTGATGGTGCCCGGCCATGTACAACAGCGGCAGCAGGAAGATCCAGACGACTTCGACGAAGTGCCAGTAGAGGCCGAGGACTTCGACGTAGACGTAGCGTTCTTGCGGGCGGAAGAAGCCGAGGTTCGCGAGCACCAGTTGCCACAGAAGTAGGCCGATGCCGACGATCATGTGGACGACGTGCAGCCCCGTCATGCTGTAGTAAAACACGAAGAACAACCGCGCGCGATCGAAGTCGACTTCCTTCAACTTCTCGGGGTGTTGTTTGTAGTAGTGCTTTTCCTTCAGCACGTGTTCGAGCTTCTGCCCGAACAGGCTCACCGTCTTGTGTTGGTCCAGAACCGAATGGCTATCGTGATCGCTGACGATGGCAGACTTCGCGCTCGGGATCAGGCCTTCTTCGTAGTCGACGTAGTATTCGCGGGCCTTGAAGCCCAGGAACGCGGTGCCGAGGAAGATCGTGACGGCGAGCCACATTTTGAGGTTGGGCTGGTTGCCGTTGTATGCTGCGCGAATCGCCAACGACATCGTGAAGCTACTCGTGAGTAGCAAGAACGAGTTGATGCCCGCGATCAGCGGATTGAGCGCGGTGCTGGCGGCTTCAAATTCGATCGGGTACCAGATGCGGTAGCAGGTGTACGCGCAGATGACCCCGGCGAAGAAGAGCACTTCCGTCACCAGGAACAGCCACATGCCGAAACGCACGGAGGCTTGTTGCTGGCGCAGGTTGTTGAAGTGGTGCGCGACGATCGGCGGATTGCCTTCGGTCGCGTGTGCGGTGCTAGTGGCCACTCTTCGCTCCTTCTTTCCCGGTGTGCCCGTTCGCGTGAACGGTCTCTGGTCCGGTTTCCAGTGCATACCGGCTCGGCATCGAATATTCGTAGGGGCCGTGCGTGACGATCGGCAGTTCTTCAAAGTTGTGCATCGTCGGTGGGCTAGGCGTCTGCCACTCGAGGCCGGTCGCCTTCCACGGATTCGCCCCGGCGCGTCGGCCGAAGAACAGCGACGCCGTCAGGTAGAACAACGGCATCGCGTAGCCGATACCCTGGATGCTCGCACCGGCCGTCGACAGGATGTTCAACATCTGGAATTCGGGCGGATAGTACGGGTACCGCCGCGGCATCCCGTGGTAACCGGCCACGAATTGCGGCAGGAACGTCAGGCTGAAACCGACGAGCATCGTCACTGCGGCGAGTCGACTCCAGAAGTCCGAGTACATTCGCCCCGTCATCTTCGGCCACCAGAAGTGCAGCCCCGCTTGCCATGCGAACATCATCCCGCCGACCATCGTGAAGTGGAAGTGCGCGACGATGAAGTAGGTGTCGTGCAAGTGAATATCGGTGCCCATCACACCGAGGAACAAGCCCGTCAGCCCGCCGATTGTGAACAGCACGATAAACCCGATCACGAACAGCATCGGTGCCTGGAACGAGATCGAACCCTGATACAGCGTGGCCGTCCAGTTGAAGACTTTAATCGCACTCGGCACGGCTACGAGCATCGTGATGATGCTGAACACCATACCGAGATAGATGCCTTGGCCGGACAGGAACATGTGGTGCCCCCAGACGAGGAAGCCGACGACGGCGATCCCAATCGTGCTCCACGCGACGGCCTTGTAACCGAAGATGTTCTTACGGCTAAAGCAGGTGATCACTTCGTTGATGACGCCCATACCGGGCAGAATCATGATGTACACGGCGGGGTGCGAGTAGTACCAGAACAGGTGCTGGAACAACAGCGGGTCGCCGCCGAGTGAGGGGTCGAAGATCCCGACGCCGAACAGTCGCTCGACGGCCAACAGCACGATCGTCACGGCCAGAACGGGCGTGCCGAGGATCTGAATCACGCTGGTGGCGTACATCGCCCACACGAACAACGGCATCCGGCCCCACGTCATGCCTGGCGCACGCATCTTGTGGATCGTCGCGATGATGTTCAAGCCGGTGAGGATCGACGAGAACCCCGTGATGAACACACCGAGACCGGCGAGCAGCACGTTCATGTGCGAGTATTTTGAACTATACGGCGGATAGAACGTCCAGCCGGTATCGAGGCCACCGATGAGCAGCACCGCCACGAAGAATGCCGCCCCGAAGATGTAGACGTACCACGACGCGAGGTTCAGCTTCGGGAACGCCATATCCTTCGCGCCGATCATCATCGGTACGAAGAAGTTCCCCAGCACACCCGGTACGACGGGGATGAGGAACAAGAACAACATGATCGTACCGTGGGCGGTAAACGCCTTGTTGTACTGATCGAGTTCGAGGATCGCCCCGGTCGGTTGCAGCAAGTTGATCCGCACCAATCCGGCGGCGAGGCCACCGAACAGGAAGAAGATCGACACCGAAACGAGGTACAAGATGCCGATCCGCTTGTGGTCGACGGTCAGCAGCCACGACAGCCAGCCGTAGTCGTTGTTCAAGTAGTGGACGGCGGGTGGGCCATCGACATCGCGGACGGGCGGGGCCGTCTGCGGGGTGTAATCGAGTTCCATCACGTTGATATTTTGGGTGGCCGTACTCACGGTGATTTATCCCCCTTTGGAGTCGTTGTCGGAGGCGTAGCCGGGGCAGGCGCGGGGGCCGGTGCCGGAGTTGGATTAACAATCGGTGAACTATCGCCGAGCGATTTCGCCGCACCGACCGGTGCGCCGACGGGGGCGGCGGTGCCATCGGTCCGCTTCGGGAGTTTGCCGAGGCGGAGATAGTGAATGTACGCGGTCACGTCGGCGAGTTCGTCGTCGGTCACTTGCGACTTCGGGAACGCGGGCATGATCGGCTTCCAGCCATCGTGAACCTTCGCCATCGGGTAGCGAATCGATTCGTGAATGTAGGCTTGGTCCGCGACGACCGTCTTGCCACCCTGGATCGGCACGATCGAACCGAAGAGACCTTCGAGGTTCGGTGCGCGATTCGAGGTATTGGCAGCAGCGGTGTCGTAGACGTTGTTATGGCAAGTGATGCACTGGAGTTTCAGGAACAGTGCCTGCCCGCGCCATGCGGGGGTGCCATCGGTCGGTCGATCGCCGGGGGTACCGGGTGCGTCGGTCTTGTGGCCTTCGCTCCAGTCGGCGTATTCGCTCTCGGTGAGAACGTGAACGCGGCCGACCATCTGCGAGTGACCCTGGCCGCAATATTGGTCGCAGAAGATGTGGTAAATACCGGCCTTCGTCGGCTTGTACCACGTACTTACGTAGCGGCCCGGCATCACGTCGATCTTGTGGCGAAACGCGGGCACGCCGAAGTCGTGAATCACGTCTTCCGATGTCAGCGTCAACTTCACCGGTTCGCCAATTTTCAGGTGAAGCTCGTTGATCTCGCGGACGCCGTCGTTGTGCTGCATCTTCCACATCCACTGCTTGCCGACGACGAAGATTTCGCGGGCACCTTCGGGCGGGCGAGTCGCATCGGCGAACAGCACGACGCTCCACGCAAAGAAGCTGAGGAAGAACAGCAGCGGGATGACCGACCACAAGAGTTCGAGTTTGTGCGAACCGAGGATGCGCGGCGTGCGTCGACCGTCGCCCTTGTTCGCGTAGCGGAAGCAGAAGTACGCGAGCGCGCCGTACACCGCAATCCCCGACGCCGACGTGACGGCGAGGATATACACGAACAGTTGATCGGACTGGACCGCAAACTCCGATGCTTGCACCGGCCACAGTGGCAGTCCCAATTCGGCAAGTAACATATTCCCCACCCTCGACTAGTGTTTTGCTCTTCGCACGGGCTATTTGAGGTCCGTGCCCGTGCCATCATCCGTGCGTACGATTTTCTTTTCAACTTTGGATCGCTTCCACGCAGACCACGCGATCCACCCGATGAGGAACGGGAACGGCAACGCCAGCAAGCCCATCGCCCGCATCGCCACCATCGTGTATTTTCCGCTCATTTCGTCGTAGGCGAAGCAGAGGATCGCCATGCGGTCGGTCAGCTTCCCCATCTTTCCGTTCGACGCCTCGATCATCGAGAACTTGATGTCCTTGGCGGTGTAATCTTGCGGTGCGAGATTGTGAAAGTACCGCGAGATCTTGCCTTCGGGCGTCAGGATGATGATCGTACTCGGGTGGATAAAATCCTTCCCCGACGGATCGACTTCGTACTTGAACCCGACCGCGTTCGCGATCTCGGTGATCTTCGCCTGTGCGTCTTTGACGTTCGTTCCTTGGCCGTGGCTTGCCGACAGGAACCACCAACCAGCTTCGGACTCGGCACGCTGGTCGTCGTACTCGTGTAGGTAGCTTTGTCGTTTCATGCGGGCGGATAGCGGCGATTCCTTCGGGTTAATGCTCACAGTTGCGACGTTGTAATCGCGACCGACGACGTACCCGCTTCGGCTGAGTACGCGCATCTCGCCGACGAGTCCGTTCAGCACTTCGGTACACAGTTTCGGGCACGAATAATACGCGAGGATCAGGATCGTCGGCTTGCCGCCGATGCAGTCCTTGAGCGTGATCGCCTTGCCTTCGTGGTCGTAAAACTCGGTGAGCATCGGCACCGTTTCGCCGAGCTTTTGCTCGACGCCGACATCTTTGCCTACGTCCGGGGTGCGCGGTAACCGCACGGCTTTCCCGTACGACGAAACCTGCGCAACCGCGAACGGCGACGCGACCAGAACCGCAACCAGCACGGCGAACGACAGCAGTGTGCGTCGTGCCATTAGTGCTTCTCCTCGACCTTGACGGGAGCCGCCGCCACTTTGATCGCCGCCGTCGGTTGGCCGCCATTGGATAGCTTCGCTTTGTCCGTCGTCGTCGTCGTCGGCTTCAGATCTTTGCGGGCAGGCAGTTTGCTTGCCAGCAAGTGCATGGCGCGATCGATCGGGATCAACGGCGCATCTTCGGCGAGGACTTTCTTACCCGTGACCGGGTCGGTGTAGCGATCCGGGTACAGGTCTTGCGGGCGGATTTCGTAGGTGTTCGTACGGCTCGCCGATGGCGTATACGACCGATAAAAGACCGGGTCGGCCTTCGGGTTGTCGAGTTGTTTGACGTACTCCAAACGCGGTGCGGCGAACGGGGCCTTCTCATCCGTCGAGCTAATTTTCACCACGCGCTCGGCGTACGGCTTCGCCGATTCTTCCTTGGCTTTCTCGCTCGCCGTGGCGTCCGCCTGCGGCTTGCCAATCTCGACCGCGTTGAACAGCACGGTAATCAGTGCGTACGACAGGATCACGGTGACGATCACGAGTGCCGGGACGTAGAGAATGCCGCGTGCATCGAAGCGATCCGCTTCGTGGCCCGCAGTCTGACTCTCCGCCGAAGCCCCCGGCGCTTGTTCGACGTGTTCGCCCGGAGCCGTCGCACCGGTCATCGCTTCGTATATCGTCGCCCAACGGCTCGGTTCCGTCGAGTCTTTCGGTAGTTCGCTCATAGCCAACCTCCCAATCAGAACGCTCGCAGTTCAATCTTCAATCGATCTTCTCCTGCCAGCCCGCAGCGCCAGCAAGGGGTACCCACTCGAAACTCCATCCCGTCACTGAGGCAGCACTACCCTTGCTTGTGCTGCGGGCTGGCATAAAAAACTCGGGCATGGTTCCAATCGCGGTGATGTTGGGTTGCAGAAAAGTGGCTCCACCACTTCCCACCCCACCCCAGACTCACTCCCGAATTTCGGAACCACCCTAACCCAGCAACGACTTACGTCCGATTTTGACCGATTCCAATCACGCAGGAACCACTTTTTCGGTGGCCATTTTCGGCAAAACTGCGACCTCGCTTTTAACCATGCCAAAACTCGCAACTCGCAACTCACCACTTCCTAGTGGTGTCCCCAATTCGCCAGGAACGCGGTGTCTTTCTTCGGCAGGATGTTAGACTTCGCCAGTTCCTTCGTGA
>JAYSKW010000392.1:0-1230 GCA_043726085.1 Limnoglobus sp. | reverse complement strand
AACAAATCGAATCTTGTTAGCCCGACGCGCAAGCGAGGAAACCACCTAAACTACATGCCAACGTTGAGGATCAAAACGCAATTCCGCTGCACCCGACCGGTACGCACGGCGAATTCATCATCGTTTGGTAAGTTCAAGTTACCCGTCATTCGTGATGCTTCAATAGAAGCCATTCGATTAGCCAACCGAGTAGGTTTAGCGATGTATCGCCGACGTCGCGGCCGGGGTCGAACTCGACGATCGACACGCCGACGACTTTCTCCGACCAGATCGCTTCAAGCACCGCCAGCATTTGCATCGGCATCAAGCCGAACGGCAACGGCTGATGAACGGCGGGGCAAAACGCGGGGTCGATGGCATCGATGTCGATGTCGATCCAGATCTGCTTCGCTGTCTCCGTACGTTGCTGGCACTCGGCGATGACGCCCGCAAGGTTCGTCGCCACTGCGGCAGCGGAGAAGACTTTCTCGAACGTGCGGGCCACGTGTTTCGCGGACAAAAACAGGTCGCGACTGCCGATGTTAATCACACGCGGCAACGGCTTCTCCGCGTGCAACAGGAAATTGCCGTGCGACAGTTCCGATGTGCAATCGTGCAGGTTGTAAATATCGAGGTGCGCATCGAACTGAATCACGAGTGTGTCCGCGCCGAGTTCTTCGTATACCGGTATCGCGCTCAGGTGGTTGCCGCCGAGCCAGAGTGTAAAGTCCTTCGCCGCAAGCGATTTCTTGACCGCCGCACGCCCCGTGCTGCACCAGTTGCTCACCTCTTCCAGAGTCTCGAAGGCGAATTCTTTCACGCGCAGTTTGTCGCGATAGGCCGATGAGCGCGTCGCACGGCTTTCCTTTTCTCCGTCGTCGATCATCTCGCGCAGCACGTCACCTAGGAGTTGCGCCCCTGCACCGGTGCCGCCGTTGCCGAACAACTCGAACGGGAAAACAATCGCGTGCGTTCGCATAGTGTGGCTTACAGTCGGGTGCCGACCGGTTCGATAGTGAACGAGAGATCCCCAGCCGTCACCGACGCGGGCAGGCTCAGGTTGGCACGTTCGCGGCAGGGGCTGTTATCGACGAGGAACGAGCCGTTGAAGCGGACGCCGATGCCGTCTTTCGAGCGGTAGAGAATCACGTTGGATTCGAGGCCGCGTACTGGAATGTGTACCTGTGAACCGCCACCGAGAATGATGTTCTCGGCCATCAATAGCACTCCATCGACGGCGAGTGGCAAGCG
>JAYSKW010000391.1:0-12508 GCA_043726085.1 Limnoglobus sp. | reverse complement strand
GGAGGGGTGGGTGGAAAGTGCCGAAACCACTTTCTTGCTACCCAGAATCGCCGCGATTGGAACCGTGCACGTTAATCCTGTACATCGTGTGAATCCTGTCTAAAATTTATCGACTCTCATCGATCGCGTGGCGTAGTCCTTCGCGGTATGTCGGTAACTTCGGCGTGAAGCGGAGTTCCCGTTTTGCTTTGGCGTTTCGGATGCGGCGGTTCGCTTCTTTTGCGGTTGTCGGCGACGAGACGAATGTGGCGGGTGGCGCGCCGAGAATCTCGGCGGCCTCCGTGTAAAACGCGCGGCGTGGCACCGGTTCGTCGTCGGCGATCAGATACGTTTCGCCGGGGTGGGCCTTCACCTCCGCAGCTATCACGGCATCGCGGCCATCGTGGACGTGTATCAGGTTCAGCCACTTCTCGGCATCGCCGACGAGCGGTTCGCCGTTTAATAACGCCTGCTTTCGCAGTACCCGATCCGGGCCGTAAATCCCTGCGAACCGCAGCACCACCGCATCTGCGCGATGTTTCCTCAACATCGCTTCCGCGTCGAGAACGACCTTCCCGGATTCTTCGAGCGGGTTCGTCTCGCTGGTTTCATCGACCCATTCGCCATCGGTTTGCCCGTAGACACCCGTACTGCTGACGTAAAGGATCGGTCCGGCACACCGCACGACTTTCAGCACATTCTCCAGACCTTGCACGTAGACATCGCGCATCGATCGGCCCGCGCGGCGATCCAAGCCCACCGCGTAAAGCACGACACCGACGTCGGGGAGGTGCGTCAAACTGTCGGGGTCGAGCACGTCGCCGACGATGGGCGAAATGCCGAGTGCGGTGAGTTCCGCACTGCGAGATCGCGTGAGTGCCAAGACGCGCCGGCCGCTGGCCACCCACGCCGTGGCAACCCGACTGCCGAGATAGCCGCAACCGACGATCAGTGCGGCAGACGTGGGAGGGGTTGCGTTCATCGTGGGGGTTTGCCGATGGGTTCGTGATGGAATTCGATCAATCGTAACCGCGTCCGGCGTGCTTGCCTACGGGCAACTCGTACGATGAAATAGATAGCTCTTCCGCACGACGCAGGACCACCCGCACCGAGGATTCGTTCGCCCATGGGTGATTCTCTCCCATTGACCGCAGGCCCGGCTCCCCGGTTTCTGACGCGGTTCGCATGGTATTTGCTCGCGGCCACACTCAGCCTGTTGGTGGCGCTCATCGGTTACCGCGTCGATACGACCGACTTGCGGATCCCGTTCCATTACGACGAAGATTCGCTGTTGATTATGCCGATGGTGAAGGCGACGCTCGAACGCGGCAGCCATTGGCGGACGGATCGGCTCGGCGCGCCGGGCATTCAGGAAATGCACGACTTCCCCGTGATCGACCACCTGCACTTCGCGTTGATCTGGATGATCGGTCAGTTGTTCCCGAACGCAACGCTGACGTTCAACCTGTATTTTTTGCTCGGTTACCCGTTGGCTGCGCTGCTGGCGATGGGCGTGTTTCGTCACTTCGGTCTCGGCTTCCCCGCGTCGGTGGTCGGCGGAATCCTGTACGCGACGACGCCGTTCCATCAGTTCCGCGGGCAGAGTCACTACTTCCTCTCTGCGTATTTTTTCATCCCGCTGACGCTGATGTCGATCCTCTGGATCGCACGGGGAAGGGTGCCGTTCTTTCCCGTGATTGCCAACGGCGAGCGTCGATTCCGCCTGACAGATCGCACGACGATTATCGCCATTCTGATCGCGATTGGGACGGCGTCGGGTGGGGCGTATTACGCGTTCTTCGGTTGTGGGCTGTTGCTCGGGGCGGGGCTGTATGCTTGGGTGGCGATGCGAACGGTGAAGCCGATGATCTCGGCGGGGTTGCTCATCGGCGTCATTACGGCGATCGGTGTGGCGCACCATCTGCCGACGTTTTACTACCAATATCGCTTCGGTCGCCACACGGCTCCGACCGAGCGGTTCGCGGAAGAAGCCGAATACTACGGCATGAAAATCGCGCAGCTTCTGTTGCCGATCGAGGATCACCCGCTCCGCCCATTCGCGAAACTGAAGGCCCGGTACAACACGTTCCTTCGCCCCGTGCAGAGTTTTTCGGAACGCTATTCGCTCGGCCTCTTGGCATCGATCGGCTTCATGATGCTGATGGCGAGAACGGTATTGCCGCTGAAGCGAGAATCGCCGTACGCGGAGCTGACCGCACTCACCGTTTTCGGCGTACTCATCGGCACGCTCGGCGGCTTCGGCGCTCTCTTTAACCTCGCCATCTCGCCGCAGGTTCGCTGCTACAACCGCATCGCCATTTACCTCGTCTACTTCTGCCTGTTCGCGGTGTTGATCTGGCTAGAAACGGTGGCTCGATTTTTGAAGGGTTGGCTGGCTCGGAAATCCTCGGATCGCATCGCGAGGGCGGGTGTGGTCGGATTCTGGATCGCGATCGGCGGCCTCGGAACGTGGGATCAACTCCCCTACGATTGGGGCCAAGAGGACGGCTTGGCGCGGCTCGTGGCCACGCAAGACCGCTTCCGGGCGGACGGCGAATTTTTCGGTGCGGTCGAAGGCATTCTGAAGCCGGAGACGCCCGGCGAGCAGCCGATGATTTTCCAATTGCCGTTCGTTCAGTGGCCGGAATCGCCCCCGACGCACCAACTCGCCAGTTACGAACATGCCCGCGGCTACATGCACACGACCAACATCCGTTGGAGTTTCGGCTGCATGAAGGGCCGCGAAACCGACGAATGGTATCGCCAAACGACCGCGCTCCCACCGGAACTGATGCTCGAACACCTTGCGGCGGCAGGCTTCGAGGGGTTGTTCATCGATAAACGCGGGTATAGTCCTGGGCGGGCGGATCTGCTTCTCGCGCAGCTTCGTCGTTCGCTCGGTGGCGCACGGCAGGTCGTTCACGCCGATGGCAATCAGATCTTCTTCGACATTCGCGACCACCGGAATTGGTTGCGATCGCAGCACGGTCCGGGCGGTTGGGAGCAACGCACGCAGACCGAACTCAACCGCGTGGTGATCCTCTGGCTACACGGTTTCGCGAGCTTCGAGGAACCCGGCTACGAGAACCGCAAACGCTGGGGCAACAAATCCGCCATCGCGATCTTCGTGAACCCCACTGCCGAAACCGTCACTGTGAAGGCGCGATTTCACCTGCGGACGATCTGCAAAAATCCGATGGCATTGAGCATTCGCGGCGGCGAACTGTGGACCGACGATTTTAGCGTCGATAATTCGCCGATCACCAAAAACAGCGTGCCCATCGAACGCACGTTCGTCGTTCCACCGGGACGGCATACTGTGAACTTTCAGGCGACGCCCCCGGACACGCACACCACTAACGATCCGCGTGCGGCGCTCTACTCCATCGATCAAATCAAACTCGAGTGACAGGAAGGTTGCCGATGAGTACGAATCTCTTTGAAACGAATCCGACGTACCGAATGGCGTGCGAACAACTTCGCACCGTCGCCGAACGAATTAATTTGGACCAGGGCATCGTTGCACGGCTCCTGATTCCGAAACGGTCGCTCGTCGTGAGCATTCCCGTTCGCATGGACGATCAGAGTATCCGCGTGTTTATCGGCTATCGCGTGCAGCACTCCCTGACGAGCGGCGCGAGCAAAGGCGGCCTGCGGTATGCCCCGCACGTCGAGATCGGCGAAGTCGCAGCATTGGCGATGTGGATGAGTTGGAAGTGCGCGATTATGAACCTGCCGTACGGCGGCGCGAAGGGGGGTATCGCGTGCGATCCCGCACTACTCAGCATCGGCGAAAAAGAACGCCTGACGCGCCGCTTCACCGAGGAAGTCCTTTCGATTATCGGCCCGCGAACCGACGTGATGGCCCCCGACATGGGCACCGACGAACAGACGATGGCCTGGATTTACGACACGTATTCGATGAAGATCGGCCACGCCTGCCCGGAGATCGTCACTGGCAAACCGGTCGAACTCGGCGGCTGCGTCGGTCGGCGCGAGGCCACCGGTCGCGGCGTCGTTTACTGCATTCGCGAGGCATTAACCGAACTGCAAATTCCACCGACACAAGCCACCGCCGTCGTGCAAGGGTTCGGCAACGTGGGAACGGTCACCTGCGAGGAACTGCACCGCATAGGCACGAAAGTACTCGCGGTCGGCGACCGGTATGGTGCGATTCACAACCCCGATGGCCTCGATGTTCCGCTCATGCTGGAGTATGCGGCAGCGAATCCGAAAAAGTCGATGGTCGGCTTCCCCGGCTCCGAACCGATCCCGATGGAAGAGCTACTCGCGATGCCGTGTACGGTGCTGGTGCCGGCCGCGATGGAGCGTGTGATCGACAAAGAGAATGCCGGTAAGTTGCGGTGCCGCATTCTCGCCGAAGGGGCCAACGGCCCAACCACGCCCGAGGCCGACGCGATCATCGCCGAAACCGACATCTTCGTGATTCCCGACGTGCTCTGCAACGCGGGCGGTGTCACGGTCTCGTATTTCGAGTGGGTGCAAGACATTCAACAACTGATGTGGAGCGACGTGCAAGTCAACGAGAAACTCCGCGAGTTGATGCTCGGGGCGTTCCACCGCGTCCGCAATTTGGCCAAATCCGAAAACATGACAATGCGAACCGCCGCACTGACACTCGGCATCAAGAAAGTCGCCCTCGAAAAACAAAAACGCGGCCTGTTCCCGTAACAAACTGACAACGCTCAACTCTTAACTGACAACTTGTTGCGAGTTAAAAGTTGAGCGTTGTGAGTATCCACGGTTACCCGACGTAGACGCCGCCGCGATAGTTGGGTGGGAACGCCATGAAGCTGCGGGCGATGCCACCCTGATTGTTGAACACGCGGACTTGCGAGACGCCATCGCCACCGCCGACGAGCAGTTCCGCACGCCCGTCGCCGTTGAGGTCGCGAACGTCGACCGGTACGCCACCCGGTTCGGTCGAGGTGAACCCGAAGGCATTCACGAGGCGATTCTTCAAGTTTGCCCCGCTAAACACCGATACCGTGGCTCGGGTGCCGAGCGTGCGTCCGACTGCGATGTCCGCTTTGCCGTCGCCGTTCATATCGCCCGCCCGCACGAACACCCCGCCCGTATCGGTCGTATCGCCGACGCGAAGATCGGTCGTCGTGTAGCCGTAACGGCTGTACGGCGTGTCGCCCCATTTCGCTTGCGTCGTGAAGATTTTGACGATCGGTTGCGCCCCTTTACCGGGTGCCGCAATCACATCGCCGATGCCGTCGCCATTGACGTCGCCGACCGCCACGCGAACGCCACCGGTGTAGTTGATGTCGTAGGCGAAGAAATTGGCGGATGCAACGGGAGTGGCCACGGTCAGGTCTTGGCCGCGGAAGATCTTGATCTGCGGGCGGTTACCCGTGCCCGCACCGACGACGAGGTCCGCACGGCCATCGCCGGTGACATCGCCGACTGCGACGAACGCCCCACCGCGTGAAGTCGCTGAGAATGCGGAGAAATCGGCGATCACTTTGTAGTTGCGGCCATCGTAAATTTTGACGTGCCCGCCACCGGTGGTCGTCGACACGACGATATCGTCGACGCCGTCGCCGGTGAGGTCGCCACTCGCGACGTTCAAGCCACCGGTGTAAGCGCGGTCGAAAGGCGTGATCGTGGTGAGAAGCCCGTTGCTGCTGGCAGAGTAGACGCTAACGACCGCAGTTTGGCCCGGCCCGGATGCCACCGCGAACTGCTTCGGGTGCAGTGCGACCGCGTCGGTAATTATTACCGACTGTTGTTCGATTCCCATTAGTTGCGTGGGCACGTCGCGGCTTTCGAGTCGCTCGACGCCGATGCGTGCGGAATTTTGTGCGGAGAAGATGCGGACCATGGGACAGCCTCCGAATCGCGTCCTGCGGCGGTCGATCAATAATGATCGTCCGTTCGGATCGGGTGGGTTATGACGCACCAGGAACTCGCACCGCCGTCGAACTTGCGCGAAGATTCCTCGGTTCGCGCCCTGCACTTTAGGCGACGGGTTTCATACACTTGTCGAATACGCGAAAGTTTCGCACGAAATTCAGGAGAAGTGAAAATGGGTAATCCCGCAGGCATGCGTCGCAAGAAGCGTGAAAAACGTCGCGCCAAGTTCGAGGCCCGCCTCGGCGTCCTGGCGTACATGCCAAAAGCGATTCAGGAAGAGATCAAAAAAGAGATCGCCAAGGAAGAGAAGAAGTAGCGTCTACGCATTTTGTAGCTGGGGTCTGTGACCCCGGTCTTTCTGAGTACAAATCACCGGCCTCATAGAGGCCAGCTACAAATCACCGGCCTCATAGAGGCCAGCTACAAAAACAGTGACTGCGTCTACGCGAAATTCGGCTCGGCATCCAGATCCTCGGCGGCGAACTCGCCGAGTTTCCACTTCTCCACTGCGAGCGCTGCCATCGCGGCGTTGTCGGTACACAGATTCAGCGGCGGGATGAACAACTCGACGCCCTCTTTCGTTGCCATCTCTTCGAGTTTCTGTCGCAATCGCAAATTGGCCGAAACACCCCCGCCGACAGCGAGCCGCTTGAACTGAGACTTGCGAAGCGCCTGCATACATTTGAGTGCGAGGACATCGACGACGGCTTCCTGAAAGCTCGCGGCGAGGTCGGCGCGCTTCTGCCCCGATGGCGGTGGCGTGCCTTTGCTGACGTTGTAACCGTGGCAAGCGTACAGAACCGACGTTTTCACCCCGCTGAAGCTGAACTCGAGCCGTTCGTTGTCGGCGAACGAGCGGGGGAAGGCGTACGCCTTCGGGTTGCCGTTGCGGGCTTCGCGTTCGAGTGCAGGCCCACCGGGGAAGCCCAGGCCGAGCATCGCCGCGACTTTGTCGAATGCCTCGCCCGCCGCATCGTCGCGCGTCCCACCGAGCAGCGTCAACGACAACGCGCTGTCGCACTGAAACAACGACGTATGCCCCCCGCTAACGACCAACCCCACACACGGGAAAATGTCTCGCCCCGCAGCAATTCGCGCGGCGTAGATGTGGCTATGCACGTGGTTCACCGCCACCAACGGTACCCCGAGCGCGAGCGCGAACATCTTCGCCGCCGACACGCTGATGAGCAACGCCCCGACCAACCCCGGCGTGTTGTGAACGGCCACGCAACCGATCTGATTCAGCGTAATACCGGCGCGTTCGAGTGCTTCCTCAACGACGGGCAAAAGGTTGCGAACGTGGGCGCGCGCAGCGATCTCCGGCACGACTCCGCCGAACCGCGTATGGAGTTCGGTTTGCGACGCGACCACGTTCGAGAGAATCTGCAATTCGCTATTAAACACCGCCGCCGAAGTCTCATCGCACGACGATTCGAGCGCCAGGAACAACATAGTCGCCATCATCCGGATGCTAGTGTGGTGCGAAAATCCCGCCAAGCTATCCTACGACTGCCAACGTTGGGTATGATGTCACTATGAGTACTTCGACTGCCGAAATTTCTGCGTCAACAATTCTGGCGCGTGCAATTGCGCCATCTGACGCTACGCTGCCTCCCGCGGTAGCGAACGAACTCTTGAAATGGGGATTTACGCAGCAAGATCGAGAACGGATGGCCGACCTGGCAGCAAAGGCCCGAGCCGGTTCACTTTCCGACGAAGAGATAATCGAGGCGGAAGAATACGAGCAAGTCAGCAGTTTTCTCGGCCTCGTCAAATCGAAGGCACGGCGCTCGCTGCAAAACCATTCGAGCGAATAACGAATGGACCGACACCTACGCGAGCAAGTTTGGCAGCGAGCCGCGGCCTGCTGCGAATATTGTCAGCTTCCCCAACCGTTGACGGATGCCGTCCACGAAATCGACCACATCATTGCCGAAAAGCATCGCGGACCGACAATACCTGGTAACCTCGCCTTGGCTTGTTTCCATTGTAACAACCACAAAGGCTCAAACATCGCGGGCATCGATCCGGTTTCAGGGCAGACTACGCGACTATTCCATCCTCGTCTCGATGTTTGGAACGAGCATTTCCGCTGGAAAGTCGCAATCCTTCAGGGTCTGACACCCACAGGCCGTGCGACGGTGGAGGTGCTGGAAATCAATCTCCGTCATCGCGTTCTTCACCGCCAGGCACTTCTCGAAGAAGGTGCTTTCCCGTCGAATATTCAACCCGAAAAAACGATCTGAGAGACTCTTTAGTCAACCCCACACATGGGAAATGTCTCGCCCGGCAGCAATCCGCGCTGCGACCACGTTCGAGAGAATCTGCAAATCGCTATTAAACACCGCCGCCGAAGTCTCATCGCACGACGATTCGAGCGCCAGGAACAACATCGTCCGGATCCCTTTTTGAAGCGAAGATCACAACTGTGTATGTTACGAATGCGTCGTCCTTGTCGTCCGATCTTTTTGAAGAGTTGAGTCAATCGCGTCAAATCCGGATCGGATTGCTGTGCGAACTTTACCGCGAATGCCGATTCGTCTCGCTGGGTAGGACGTTCCGACCGATTCGGTTGCGCGATCCATTCGAGACGGAATCGTTCGAGTCGGGCGACGAATCCAATACAAGCCTAAGACGGTTCCGCCGATTCCATTAAAGAGACGACTCGTTGGGCGGGTTGCCCGTACCTCGGCTGGGGGATTTGCGATGTCCCGTTGGTTACTCGTCAGTACGCTGTTCGCATCGTTCGCCACCGTGGTGGATGTCCACGCCGAGCTTCCACGGCTCGGGATTTTTCGCAAGAAGAACCCAGACAAAGACGAACCGCAGCCGAAGTCGAAACAGATCGTCGAGACGCTCAAGTCCGACACCGACGAAAAGAAACGTCAGGTGGCGGCGGTGCAACTCCGCGACGAAGACCCGCGCACGAATGCGGACATTTTGCCGACACTGATAGCCTCTTTACAGCGCGACCCTTCGACGGCAGTGCGTTCGGAAGTGGCCGAGACGATCGGCAAACTGAAGCCCGTGTCGCAAGTCGCCGGTGCGGCGCTCGAGCAGACATTCGTATCGGACCCATCGGAGAGCGTGCGGAAGTCGTCGCAGAAGGCGCTTTGGGATTATCACCTGAACGGCTATCGTTCCACCGGTGCAAATGCGGCGATGCCGCAGACGGCCGAGCCCCCGCTCGCGAAACCGAAGAGCGCCCCGATTGCTTTGCCGGTGAGTCGCCAGAAGCCGCTGACGACGGCCACCGCCGTGGCATCGCCCGCCACAGCACCCGCGCCGGCGCGACCGATCACGACGGGAATTGGCAAAGGCGCGATCTATCCGCAGACGATCGAGCCACCGCTCGCGAAGCCGAAGGAAACCGCAATCGTGCCGCCGTTGCCTTCGATTCAAGTGCCGCCATTGCCGAAGAACGACAATCCGGGGATCGCGATCCCCACGGTCGAGTTGCCGAGTATACCAAAAGTGACCGATGGCGTGCCGACGATACCTCCATTGCCCACCACGCCGTCGATTCCGCCACCGAACTGACGCGATAACGAGACGGATTGATGCCCGATGCCCCGACCTACCGCGGGTTGACCGCCGATGAAGTGGCGGCATCCCGCTCACGGCATGGCGCGAACGTCCTGACGCCACCGCCGCGCATCTCTTGGTGGCAAGAGTACCTCAGCAAGTTTAACGACCCCGTCATTCGCATTCTCATGGTGGCTGCCGCCATCGCTACCGGTGCGGGCTTGCTCGAAGGCCACGTCGCCCCCGAAGGCATCGGCATCATCGTCGCCGTGCTGCTCGCCACCTTCCTCGCGTTCTGGAACGAGTATCGCGCGAACAAGGAATTCGACATCCTCAACAAGTCGAACGACGATGTCGCCGTGAAGGTCATTCGCAATGGATCGTACACGCAGATCGCACGCCGCGACATCGTCGTTGGCGACATGGTGTTTATCGAAGTCGGTGAGGAAGTCCCTGCGGACGGTCGGTTGATCGAAGCGGTGGGATTGCTGATAAACGAGTCGAAACTGACCGGCGAAGCCCACCCCGTAAAGAAGCAAGTCGGCGGGGCGAAAGCCGAAGGGGCCGCGTATGGCCCCGGCGAAATGCTCCGTGGCACCACCGTCGTCGATGGCTACGCGATCGTCGAAACGGCCGCAGTTGGCGATGGCAGCGAGATCGGTAAGACACTCCGCGAAGCGACCGAAGATACCGGCGAAGTGTCGCCGTTGAACCGCCAACTCGGCGCGCTCAGCAAGGTCATCGGCGTCGTCGGTTTCGGCGTGGCGGTCGTCGCGTTTGCGGCACTCGTGGGCCGCGGTGCGATCACTGGCGAACTCGTCCGCAAGGGGTTGCCCACCGGCACGCTGGCTGCCCCGCTTGCTGTGGGCGAGTGGTGCTTCATCGGCACGTTGCTCCTTGGCGTCGCGGTTGCGCTAATTAAAGTCTGGTTGCCAATCGTGCTCGATGGTTTGGAACTCGTCGGCATCGAAGCGTCGATGCCGAAGTTCCTGGAAGGCGCGATGCCGTGGCTAAAAACGATCGTCGCGGGCGGCGTACTCTTTGCCGCGCTCTTGGCTGCTGGGATCGCGTGCAGCCTGATTCCCTCGCCGCCATCGGAATGGCTGCGGCCGAGCGTGGGTAAGGCACTACTCGGGTACTTCATGATCGCCATCACGATCATCGTCGTTGCCGTACCGGAAGGACTGGCGATGAGCGTGACGCTGAGTTTGGCGTACTCGATGCGCAAAATGACCGCGAGCAATAACCTGGTTCGGCGGATGGATGCGTGCGAGACGATCGGCGCGGCCACCGTCATTTGCTCGGACAAAACTGGCACGCTGACGATGAACGAAATGCGCGTCGTCGAAGGCCGATTTGCCGGCACGAATGCGGCGAGGCTGCCCGATGATCACGCGTTGAAATCGCTGATTTCTGAGGCCATTTCCGCGAACACGACGGCACACCTGAGCCGCGACCCCGGCGAACCGGTGAAGCCCGTTGGCAACCCCACCGAGGGCGCACTGCTACTTTGGCTCGACGCGAACGGCGAGGAGTATATCGTCGCGCGGAAGGGCTTCGCGGTCCGCACGCAGTGGACGTTTTCAACCGAACGCAAGTTCATGGGCACGCTCGGCACCAACGGCACGTTGCACATTAAAGGCGCACCGGAGATCGTCCTCGAACGCTGCGATCGCATCCACACCACGAACGGGCCAACCACGCTATCGACCGCCGACCGCAGCGCCGTCGGCGCGGCACTTCAGGTCGATCAGGGCCGAGGAATGCGAACGCTCGGGTTGGCGTATCGGCCCGACGCACAAGCCGAGGGCAGCGCGCTCGAAGATGTGGCCAACGGGCTAATCTGGCTCGGGTCGGTCGCGATTGCGGACCCCGTGCGAAGCGAAGTTCCTGCAGCGGTGGCGGCGTGTCGCGTGGCGGGCGTCGAAGTGAAAATGGTCACCGGCGATAACTCCGAGACGGCCCGCGAGATCGCACGCCAGATTGGCTTGTGGGTACCGACCGACCCCGCATCGGCGGAGATGACCGGCGCGGAGTTCGCTGCACTTTCCGACGATGTCGCCGCCGACGCCGCCGAAAAGGTCAAGGTGCTTTCGCGTGCCCGCCCCGCAGACAAACTGAGGCTCGTGAGCTTGCTGAAAAGCCGCGGGCAGCTCGTTGCCGTCACCGGCGACGGCGTCAACGATGGCCCGGCACTGAACTACGCCGACGTCGGTTTGGCGATGGGCAAATCGGGCACTGCCGTGGCGAAGGAAGCGAGCGACATCATTTTGCTCGACGACTCGTTCACGAGCATCACGACCGCGATCCGTTGGGGCCGGGCACTATACGAGAACATCCAGCGGTTCATTTTGTTCCAACTGACGATCAACGTGGCAGCGCTCGGGTTGGCCGTGCTCGGGCCGTTTATCGGCTTCGAGTTGCCGCTGACTGTTATGCAAATGCTGTGGGTGAATCTAATCATGGACACGTTCGCGGCACTCGCGCTCGCTACCGAACCGCCGAACCCGGCGGTGATGTCGCGGCCACCACGCCGACCGGATGCGTTCATCGTCAGCCGCGCGATGGCGATCTCGATCTTCGGCATCGGCGCGATCTTCCTCGGGCTGCTCGTCGCACTCATACTGGTGCTGTTTTCGAGCGGCGAACTGGCAAACCCCGATGCGGCGAGCCATGGCGGCACGGTATTATTCACGGTGTTCGTGCTGTTGCAATTCTGGAATTTGTTTAACGCGAAGTGCATGAACCGCACCGGCTCGGTGTTCCCGACGCTCGGTAACAACCCGAGTTTCTTGCTGATCGCCGCCGCCATTTTCGCGGGGCAAGTGCTGATCGTCCAGTTCGGCGGCAGCGTCTTCCGCACGGTGCCACTGACGCTGAACGAGTGGCTAATCCTCACCGCGATCACGTCGGTCGTTCTTTGGATTGGCGAAGGTTGGCGGCTAGTTGCGTTGGCGAAGCAAAGAAAGGCGAAATGAACTGCCCACGGATGGTCGTCCGTGGGCGTTGAAACGATTACTTACGCCGTTGCCTTTTTGGCTCGTGGCTTGGCGATCACGGCGAGTAGGTACAACACGGCGACGATCAGGAGCAGTGCCTTGATGCCGGTGACGAAGGTGAC
>JAYSKW010000390.1:0-14629 GCA_043726085.1 Limnoglobus sp. | reverse complement strand
GGTGAACGCCAGCGGCCCGACCGTGGCACCGTTTGTGGTTTGATTGGTCACATCCGAGATGGTGGGCGGCGTATTCGGCGGAGGTGGCGGTGGTGGCGGCAGCGTGTCGATCGTGAGGCTGTACGCTTGGCTGCCGGTCCCGAGGGCGGGGCTGGTTGCGGTCACGGTGAAACTCGACGCGCCGGCCGCGGTTGGCGTTCCGCTCACAACCCCGTCGCTCCTCAGAGTGATGCCCGACGGTGGGGTGCCGGAGGTGACGGTGAAGGTGAACGGGCCGGCCGGACCGGACGCGGTGATCGTCTGGCTGTACGCCGCCCCGACCTGCCCATTCGGAAGGGTGGTCGGGGCCACGACCACCGGGGCCGGTGCGGGTTGGACCTCGAAGGCCCCGATGTCTACCGTCCCGTTGAACACCCGGACGAACCCCGGCCCCCGCTGGTCGGTGGCCAGCCCCGCGGCCGAGGCGTTATCGCCCACGTCGATCGCCGGGCTGGCCGGGCTGTTGGTGATCGGGGCCATCGTCGGCGTCGGCCCGCCGTTGCTCTGGAGCGGCCCGAGCCGCGGGTCGGCGACGATGAACGGGCCGGTATCGGTCCCGTTGCTCTCCAGGGTGCCGAAGCGGATGCTCGGGCCGGTGCGGGTGATGGTGCTGGTCCCCGGGGACGAGGTGATCTTGATGTTGGACACGGCCGACCCGGCGGCCCCGGCGTAGGAGAGGATGCTGTTGGTGACGGTGACGCGGGCGGTCTGCGTCGGGGTGTCGGCCCCGACGTCCACCGAGGCCGTATACAGCGCCCCGCCGTTGGCCGTGTTCGCAGACCCGCCAGTCCCGGCAGCGATGGTGTTGTTGGCGATCGTCACATTGGTCAGGGTGACGATGCCGTTCAGGTTGAACACCCCGCCCCCGTACCCGCCGCCGTTCTGGCCGCTCAGCACGCTGGCTTCGGCGTTCCCGCCCCGGGCGGTGTTCGCCGTAAGGGTGCTGTTGGCGAGGGTGACGGTCCCGCCCTGATTGAAGACTGCCCCGCCAATCCCCGAGCCGCCGCCGCCGTCGCTGAGGTTGCCGCTCCCGCCGAACCCTCCGGGGCCGCCGTTGCCGTTGGCGCCGCCGCCGCCGCCGCCGCCGCCGCCAAAACCTCCGGGGCCGCCGGTGGCGTCACGGCCACCGCCGCCGCCGCCGCCGAACCCTCCGGGGCCGCCGTTGCCATCACTGCTATTGGCACCGCCGCCGCCGCCGAAGCCGCCGGGGCCGCCAGTGGCACCGAAGCCGGCGACGGCACCGCCGTTCGGTCCGCCCCCATTGCCGCTCGCGTCGCCCGGCCCGCCGAGGCCGCCGCCGCCGGACCCGCCGCCGGTGTTCGCCCCGCCGACCGCCTGGTTGCCGGTCAGGGTGCAGCCGGTGATGGTCAGCGCCCCCTGGTTGTAAACCGCCCCGCCCAGCCCGGCTGCCCCACCGCCCCGGTTTCCGCCCGCCCCGCCCTGGGCCAGGCCGTTGGTCAGGGTCAGGTTCTGGAGGGTCAGGTTGCCGGCGATGCTCACGGCGAACAGCCGGAACGCCGTCGGCCCCGACCGGGTGATCGTCTGCCCACTCCCCTGGATGGTGATGGTGCTGGTGACGAACAGGCCGGACGGGCCGATGCTCCCGTCGCCGACCGTCATGAGGGCGACCGGTTGGCCGGCCAGGGACGGGTCGAACACAATGGTGTCGGGGCCGAGGTTGGTGCCCTCGTCGTTGGCCCGGGTGATCGCATCCCGCAGGCTGCCGGTTCCGGCATCGGCGAGGGTGGTGACCGTGAACGTCGCAGGCACGTCGCGACTTTCCAGGAGTTCGACGCCGAGAAACGGTTTGCGTTTCGATTGCCGATTCGGTGCGTGAGAGTGACGCATGGTGAACCTTGCAGATGGGAAAGGCAAGTCAATGGCACCACATGCAATTACGATACGCGAATGTACGTCGATACTCAAGTATTGTGGAAAGTCGTGCGGAATATCCATGAGATTTTGGTCTGAACGACGATGCGATGCATCGCGATCGGTTCCGCTATCGGCTAAACTTTCGGCGACAACGAGTTTAACTTCCCTAACGGTAGAACGGGCGCGACGATATGGCGGTTTTGGCTTGACTTGATCTATCGCCGATCTAGGCTTCATTGGGTTGGTTCAAAATGTTTACACGCTCGGCCCGCCCGCCCGACACCAGACGAACTCCCAAGGAGAGCCACTCGGATGGCGAACCAGTATACCCCCGACCCGCCACCTTCGATTTCTGCCGCCGAATTGCGCCGCCGCTTGCTCGCTTCCACGCCGCCGCCGCTCGGCGTTCCGTCGGCCATGCCCGTCGATAATCAATCGGCCGCGGAAACCGCAAGTACTGGCAGCATCATCTCTTCCACCGAAGAGATGCTCCGAAAATTGCGAATGCCTTCGGTGGCTTCGCAGATCGCGGGGCCTTCGGTTCCCGATGAACCTGCCGCCGGTTTTGCGCCGAAAGTCGCGAATAAATGGGCGACGCCGGGTTCGCGATACACTCCCGGTGCGTCTTCGTACAGCGCCGATATTCCGTCGACGGATGGGCCGAGTCCGGAAGTGTTGCGGCTGAAATCCGAAAACAAAGAACTTCGCGTCCTCCTCGGCGAGATGAAGCACCTTTTGCAAGAGGCGAGCGATACCGAACAGGTTTTCGCGCGGGCCAAGCAAGAGCATCAGAATCAGATTGCCGAAAAGCAACAGGCGGTCGATGAACTCAGCGGGCAATTACAGCAGATCGAAGAGCAAATTTCCGCCGGTACGCTCGGCCACACGACGCCATCGGGTCCACCGAAGACGAAGACCGAACTCGAAGATTGGGCCGATGAACTCGAGCAAGAGGCCGCACGGCAGAACCAGGAACGCACGCAGCTCCAGGACGAGCGCAAACAGTTGCGCGACGACGAAGAATCGCTCGAAAAGCAGATGCGCGATATGGAAGTGTCGATGGCCCGCGAACGCGCACTGATGGCCCGCCAAGAGACCGAACTCAAGCGATTGAGCGCGGAAATTCAGCACGAACTCGAGATCATGCAACGCGGCGACGCCACGCTCCGGGAACAAATGTCGAAGTTCCAACGCCGCGCTCAGGAAGTGCTAACGACGAAACCCGGCCAAAACGGTGGCGGCTCCGGCGCACAAAACTGGCCGCGGCGAAATTAGTAGAAATTCGGCGTTTAGCCGCGCCTCGTAGGCTCTGCGTAGCGAAGCGCGCGGCGTGAACACTCGCAAAAAATGGTTGTCGTTCGGTACATCGTGGCATTAGCGGTTCTCATGACGACTACAATGATTTCATGCGAACCAATGACGGCACAGAACTTCATGAAGTGCATCAAACATCTCTCGAAACAGCGATCTCCGTCGAGCCGGACGTAGAAAACTTCCTCGAACCCCTCGTCTTCGTTTGGGATGAGGATTGGTTTGTCGTTTCTGAAGCCATCCGAAAAGAACTGGCTATTTTTAATGCCGATCATTGAACCGCATGTTAGTGGCGAACCCCTCAATCAAGGCGACCTTCTTCGTGGTGTGAAGCTCTTTCTCACTAACAAGGCAGATGCGTTGACCGGGGAGTCTATCGCTTATCAACTCGATTGAAACCAAGATCGCGACACTGACAAATCGAATCCAGCCGTATCTGATCGAACTCGATCGAAGGAAGAGATAGCCCGTGCTACGCGGCGAAGGCTACGCGACGATACTGGAACTATTCCCGTTCCGCAGTTGGTTTGGTTCCAAGTCCACAAGCGTATCGCCACTTCTTCGACTTGAAAATACCTGTAAACTAACCGAATGCCCGCTGTCACACCTACTACTCCCGACGATTCGACACCGACGCGGGTGCGTTGGAGTTCGCTGTTTCAAAATACCACGCAGCCGTTGTTCGTGCTGAATCGGCACCGTCGCATTCGCTTTGTGAATCCGGCGTGGGAGCAGTTGACGGGTCGGTTGCGGGCGGAGGTTTGGGGGCGGGCGTGTGCGACATCCGGCCCGACGGAGCCGTTGTTTCGCACGTTGGCCCCAACCCCCGAGGCCGTGGCGGGGCAGGTCTCGAAGGTGCGCCGACCGGTGCCTTCGCACAAAAACGGCCCGCCGTGGTGGGACATCACGTTCGTTCCGCTTCATGGCGCGAACGGCACGAATGGCTACTTGGCCACGATACAAGTCGTCGCCACCGAGGCGGGCCAACCGTCGCGGAAGGTGCCTGCGAGTACGGCGCAGATCCGCGAGAAACATGCTGCCCGATTTAGCTTCGATCGCTTCCCCGGTACGACGCCCGCCACCGAACGATTCCACTCGCAACTGCGCCATGCCGCGAGTTGCACCGCTCCCGTTTGGATCGTCGGCGAGCCAGGCACGGGCAAAGAAACCGTCGCTCGCACGATCCACTATCAGAGTTCGCACCGCGAACGCGCGTTCATTGCCGTCGATTGCGGTGGCGTGCAACCGTACCTGTTCGATGCCGTGCTCTTCGGCCTCGGTGGCTTGTTTCCGTCGAAAACAATCGGCACGATCTACCTGAAAAACCCTGGGCTTCTGCCGCGCGATTTGCAACAAAAGATCGCCGACGCCGTCCGCGATCCGCACGCCGTGCGCATCGTCTGTAGTTCGGCCAAGTCCGCAGCCGACGACGTGCGAAGCGGCACGGTGTTGCCTATCTATCAGACGCAACTCGCCACGCTCGAACTGCAAATGATCCCACTACGCGACCGGCTCGACGATCTGCCGCGGCTCCTCGGCGAGGTGAAGATGGCTCCGGAAGCGTGGCCGGTGCTGCAAAGTTACGATTGGCCGGGGAACATTCGCGAGCTCGAACGTATCGTCGGTATCGCCGTCGAACGAGCGGGTGACAGTGCGGTGACACCCGCAGATTTACCGCGATTTCTACGCGAAAAAGCGATGATCGCGGCAAACCCGATGCCGCCCGCCCCGACAGCGAAAACGCTCGATGAAGTCCTCGAAGCCGTCGAAAAACGTATGATCGAAGCCGCGATGCGGAAGGCGAACGGGAACCAAACCGAGGCGGCCGCATCGCTCGGAATCTTCCGTACGCGGCTCGGCCGACGGCTCGAGGCATTGAAAATCTCGACCGTACCGGTTCCGTAAATCTTGTGGGAAGTGCCATCATGCCACGCTCGAAAGCGACGGTCATCGCATTTGCGGCACTCGGTGCGTTTGCGATGCTGTCGTGCGGCTACTTCGGTTATGCGCTGTACCGCTATTATGGGAAATCGAACGCAGTCGAAGTGAGCGTTGTGGCACCCGAACCCGTTCCCACGAAGCCGGAATCCGTGCCGATACTTGTACCCGAGCCGGAGCCGGAACCCGACTCGCCGCCAATGGCACCGCTGCCCGCGAAGAACACGAATGTTAGCGGGCTATCCGTACCGACTGCGATCAAGAACCTCGTCCTCTATCTGCCCTTCGACACGCCCGGAAATATCGTCGATACCGTGTCCGGTAAGACCGTCGGTAAGAAAGAAAAGCCCGGCAGCATCACCTGGATCGACGGCCCGCGTGGCAAAGCGGTGCGGCTGACGGCGACCGAATCGCGAAGCACTGTGCCCGCGTTCGTTCTCGACCTGAGCGATCGACTCGATGCCTTCGCTACGAAGCCCAAGCTCGGGTTCACCGTAGCGTTTTGGACGAACCCATCCGACCGTGGCGGCTTGGCGTTCAGCCTGAATTCGGAGACGATCACTTCCGCGCCGCGGCTGTCGCTGCTCGCGACGAAAGCCAGTTTCCGCATGAACTACGTGCAAGATGTCGGCAAATCGACCGAACAATTCAGTTGGGGGAAAACGACATCCGACGAGCCGCAGTTTCGTCATTTCGCGATGACGCGCGCCGTCACGGGTCGCGTGGTGTTGTATCTCGATGGCGAAGAAATCGCTCCGCCACCGGGCACGAAGACGGCGGTCAATACGTCACTCGCGGCCAAGTTCAAGCACGTCGGCCTCGGGCGTCTATCCACCAGTGGCTACTCGGTCGACATCGACGAGTTCTGCTTGTTTCAACGGGAATTGACCGCGAAAGAAATTCGCACACTCGCAGGGAAATAGCCGCAAGCGGAGCATCGCCATATTTCTCCGCCGACGGTTCTCCGTACGCATCGATCTAATACAATCTACGGTATCGCTCTTACGAGATGCCATCATGCCGATCACGATTCAGTGTCCGAACGCGGCTTGCAACGCGTCTGCGAATGTGGCCGATGCGGTCGCGGGCCGCGGTGTGAAGTGCAAGAAGTGCGGCACGCCGTTCAAGGCTGTGGCGACGCTCGATGGCCTGCCATCGGAGACGAAGCCGAGTTCACCCTCGTCGTCGGGCGTGCCGTTCGCAATGTTGCCCGCCGAGTTCGGTCGCTATCGCGTATTGTCGTTGCTCGGTCAGGGCGGCATGGGTGCGGTGTATCTCGCGGAAGACACGCAACTCGGGCGAAAAGTGGCTTTGAAACTGCCCGGCTTCGATGTTTCCGAGACGAAGCGGCTCGAGCGATTCGTCCGCGAAGCGAAATCGTCTGCGGGGTTGCAACACCCGAATATCTGCGCCGTTTTCGATGCGGGCGTGATCGCCGGGCGGCCGTTCATCAGCATGGCGTACATCAACGGTAAGACGCTCGACGACGAGATCGATCACGAACGGCCGATGGAACCGAAACGCGCGGTCGAGATCGTGCGGAAAATTGCGTTGGCGCTGCAAGACGCCCACGAAAACGGCATCGTCCATCGCGACCTGAAACCGGCTAACGTGATGATGTCCGCGAAGGGCGAGCCGGTCGTTATGGACTTCGGTTTGGCGAAAAATCTCGGCGAATTCGACGAACGCGAATCGAAATTGACGCAGCAAGGCGCGGTCATGGGCACGCCGAGTTACATGTCTCCGGAGCAAGTTCGCGGCGACATCGAGCAGATCGGCCCCGCAACCGATATTTACGCACTCGGCGTGATGCTGTTCGAGTTGCTAACCGGTCGCACGCCGTACGGCGGGTCGATGGGTTTGGTGCTGGCGCGCATCCTCACCGCACCCGTGCCGCCACTTCGTGAATTCCGCCCCGATGCCGACGTGCGCTTGGAGGCCATCTGCCAGCAAGCGATGGCGAAAGACATTGCCGAGCGCCCCGCAAGCATGGCGATGTTGGCCGCGCAACTCGGCGAGTATTTGAAGCACGCCGACGCAGTACCCGTGATTGCGACTCTCTTGCCGGATGTCCCGTTCGACGACTTGGTCGAAGAGCTAGACGTAAAGGAAGTGCGAACTCGCAAGACGAAGCCACCGCGTTGGCCGATGATCGTCGGCGCGGCGGTATTCGGTTTACTACTGGTCGTGGTCGGTATTCTCTTGACGGTGCGAACCAAGTACGGCGACGTCGTCATCGAGTTGAGCGACACGACCGCGAACGTCGAACTGAAAGTCGACGGCGACCGCATCGACGTCATGGGGTTGGACAAGCCGCTGACGCTGACCGCCGGGGAGCACGGCCTCACCGTAGGCGGGGTAGATTTCGAGACGGTCACGAAGCAATTCACGGTGAAGAAAGGCGACAAGCAAGTCGTGAAAGTGACGTTGCAGCCGAAGGTGATACCAAAAATTGTCCAGACAAATGAAGCAGTCGTCCCACCATCATCGCAAGCGATCCCGAATCGGAAACCAAACGGCGGCGTCGAGTACCCGAATACGAGTGACGGTTTCGTCCCGCTCTTCAACGGCAAAGACCTGGCCGGATGGGATGGCCTTCCAAATATGTGGCAGGTGCAAGGCGATGCGATCGTCGGCAAGATGACTGCCGAGTGGAACAAACACACATTTCTATGCAGCACAAAAAGCTACACCGACTTCGAGATCCGGTTCCAGGCCAAGCTACTCAATGGCGTCGGTAACAGTGGGTTTCAGGTTCGCAGCAAGATTATCGTTCCGGCTGATTTTGTCGTGGCCGGTCCCCAAATCGAGATCGATGCCTTCAAATTTGGTGGTATTTACGGCGAACGTACCAGCGGCAAGTTTTTGAAGCAGGTCGAAGAGGCAGAAGTGAAGCGCGTGTTCAACCCGAATGCCCTCAACGATTACATCGTCCGGTGCGTCGGGAAGCGAATGACGTTGATCGTGAACGGCACTACATTCGCCGACGAGGAGTTCCCCGAGATCGACGATTCCGGGATCATTGCCTTCCAGTTGCACGGGAAGATGAAAGTCGAAGAGCTTACGATCAAAAACGCGATGGTGAAAGATCTCTCTAAGAAAGCAGCGAGTGACGGTTTCACACCGCTCTTCAACGGCAAAGACCTGGCCGGGTGGACGCCGTCTGGCGTGCCGAAGTGGACCTGGGCGAATGGCCAGTTGCTCGGTTCGCCCGCCCCCGGTGTCGGCGCGGGCATCTTAATGACCGACGCCGAATACGACGACTTTGAACTGGAGTTACAGTATCGCATCGGCAATGGGGCTGGTAGTGGACTCTTCTTACGTGCCGACGTCGATGGCCCCATCTCGGGTGCGCAACATATGGAGGTGCAGATTATCGACGACGAGTTTCCACTGTTCGCCAATCAGCCCGCAAAAAATAAAACCGGATCGGTGTTTGCGACGTTTGCACGCAAGGTCGATCCGCCCTTCAAGAAAAACGACTGGAACGCAATACGCGTCGTGTTGGTGAAGCGACAAATTCAAGTTTGGGTCAACGGCACGCAAACGATCGATGCCGATCTCGACTCGGCACCCGCACGCGACAATTACGCCAAGGTTCCCGGATTGCTACGAACGACGGGACGCATTGGGCTTCAACAGAACCAAAAGAGCGACGTCGAGTTCCGCGATCTGAAGGTCAAGCGGCTCGATGGGAAGAAAGTGTCGGCCGTCGATCCCAAACTGCGGCGTGCCTTCAAAAACGAAGCGGGTGATTGGGCCATAGTCAAAGAGGAGTTGGTTCAGCGATCGCGGGATGCCGGAAGTTGCACGCTGATGTTTGGAGATACGACCTGGAAAGACTACGACTTTTCGTGCGAGGTTCTCAAAATCAGTGGGCGCGGAGAAATTGGACAGGTCTACCGAGTTTCCAACGAGGGGCGGAGTGAGTTCATGCTCGGACGGTACGACGGATCTTGGGAGTCGGCATTATCGATTGAAGGCACTTCTAACACGCGATTGCGCGAGCGGCGTACGTCTGCCTTAGTAGCCGATCGGTGGTACAAAATGGAAGTCCGATTGCGCGGCGATCACTACCGAGGATTTCTCGATGGCGAACCCGCATTCGACTTCAAAACCAGCAAGAACCCAGAAGGCGGGGTCGGTGTCCGAAGCTGGAGAACAGCCGCGAAGTTTCGCAATTTCCGAGTGACGGACCCCAACGGAAAATTGCTATTTGAAGGCTTGCCCGAACTCCCCGCCACGACGGTACCCTGGATTTTCCCGAGCTGAACGGAGCGCGATGTCCATTACCCTCACGCATACTCCAGCAGCGCCGTGCGGAATGCCAGTACGTCCTTGTAGCGGTGTTTCGGTTCGCGGTTTAGGGCTTTGTGGATCACTACGGCGAGGCCGCTGGGGAGGTCCGCACGGCGTTCTAGAATCGAGATCGGGTCTTCGGTGGCGATCTGGACGAGTTGTGCAGGGATCGCCTTTGGCATGTCGTGCGGATATTGTTTCGTGAGCAACGAATAGAGTGTGGCGGCGGCGGCGTATTGGTCGGCGGCGGGCTTGGCGTCGCGGTAGTGCGTCACCTGTTCGGGGGCCATATACGCGGGCGTCCCGCCGACTTCGCCCTGCATCGTCAAGCCGCTCAGTTGCGACGTTTCGTAGACGCGGGCCAACCCGAAGTCGGCGAGTTTCGCAGTGCGTTTGCCGCCGGCGGGGCTGGCTATCAAGATGTTCGCAGGCTTGATATCGCGATGGACGAACCCTTTCGAGTGCGCATGCGCGAGGCCACCGAGCATCTGGCAGATCAGCCGTACCGCCGTTTTCACTTCCAACGGCCCCCGCTCGTTCAGAACCTTTTTTGCGTCCGGCCCGAGTACCAGTTCCATCACGAGAAAGATCGTCCCGTTCGATTCGCTCACATCGTGAAACCCGACGATATTCGAGTGCTGCAACTCTCCGAGGATTTTACATTCGCGAACGAACCGCTCGACGTGCTTACGTGAGGTGCCGACCGCCGAAGTGATCGTTTTGATCGCAACGCCGACGCCATCGGAGAGCCGCGTCGCACGGTAAACGACGCCCATGCCACCGCGGCCGAGTTCCGCCCCGATCTCGTAACCGGGAGGCGCAAATTCCTCCGATGCGTCGTAGACCAACGTGCGTTGCGGAACGACGGATCGTTCGTAGTCGATCGTCGCATCCCGATCGAATTTCGGCAGATCGAGCGTCTGTTGCTCGAGTATGGTCGGAAGGACGACCGACACTTTGAACGTGGTGTGCCCCGCCGAGATTTCATCGCCATCGGCGATGTCGGCGGTCTCGATGCGGTTGCCATTCACGAAGGTGCCGTTGCGGCTCTTGAGGTCGAGAACGCGACAGCGCGGCGGGTTGATTTCGATCACGAACTGACGGCGCGAAAAGTACGGGTCGTCGAACGATAGCTGCAAGTGGGCATCGTCGACCCGCCCGACGAGGAACGTATCGTGCCCATCGAAGGTAAACTCCCGGCCCTGGTGCGGCCCCGCCGTCACGGTCAGTTTGAGTTCCACACGCCCCCCCGCCACGAGATTGCAAAACGTAGTGCTGGCGATTTTAACCACCGAATCGACGTAAGTCACAATTGCGGAGACGCCAAAACCGGTTTTTGGGGTATTTTTGCGTCTCAAAACGCCCCTTTTTGATCGCAAATTGCTGATCGGTTTCGATGTATTTTTCCGTAACTACAAAGACTGTTCTGGGTTACGCTGATGGCCACTCGTCTGGCACTTTCCGCAACTACCGTCCGTTTCGCGACCGAAATCGACCGAAAATCGACCGGAAGCGCCGTTTCTATGTCATTTGGGCGCACTTCTATGTCATTTGGCGACAATTCTATGTCACTCCGTACACATCGCGAATTCCGACTTACGTCGGATCGTCTCCGATTTTTTGACTTTGCGGAATCGTGTGGGTGGACCATGGGAATTCGCCGCGACGCACAATTAGCCGCGACGCGAAGTCTTCGTAGCGGAGCGCGTGGACTTCACGATTATCGGTGATGCGTGACGTCCACGCGCTCCGCTTCGCAAAGCCTTCGCGTCGCGGCGAATTGAAAATCAACCGATCCCGTTGCTCGACGCCCCACAATTGCAAGACGCCGAACGAAGCACGGCATTTGACCGAGGTTCTCAGTCGTTGTAACATCGAATACAGTCACCGCGCCCCGGCAGCTGAGTTTTGGCGTTCGGAAGCAGAGGACGGATCGTGCGACGAAATCGTGGCCATGCGATCAGCCGGTCGAGGATTTGTCCGCCGGCGACCCGGTCGCCCTCGGGCTGGTGGCCGTGCTGGCGGTGATCTGCATCGGAGTGGGGCTGTTCGTCCTCAAGGTCCGCCGAGATCTCCGACGTGAGGACGAGGCGAAGGCCCGTAAGTACGGCCGCAAACCGTAGTGGCGAGCCGCCGCGCCATTTCCGAGTAGGCGTACTGCCAATTGTCCATTAATCTACCGCTGCAATTGCGCGACGATGTTGCGACCGCATCGTAGGCCGCCTTCAGTCGTCGAAAGCTCCACGTTTTTTCCCCGTTTCGCCGCGCCGCGTAGTCAGGCGAACGCGCTGGTCGCTGGAGACGGGCACTCGGCTTCGGAGAGCTTTCGTTTGGGAACGGAGGTCGTCGTGCGACTCCTCGATGGGGTGTCGCGATTTTACGACAATCTCACGCGAACCCAATGGCCCGCCGCGCTCTTGCCCGCGTTCGCGGCGTAGCTATCATGACTTATCTAATTTGGTCGGGCGACACTCATAGGACGATTCGTTATGAAGAAGGGCATTCACCCTCAATACCGGCCGGTCGTGTTCCTGGACGCGGCGGCGAACTTCACGTTCCTCACGCGGTCCACGGTCAGCACCACCGAGACGGTCAAGTGGACCGACGGCAACGAATACCCACTCTACAAAGTGGAAATTTCGAGCGCGAGCCACCCGTACTTCACCGGGAAGATGAAGTTCCTGGATACCACGGGCCGCGTCGAGAAGTTCAACACGCGCTACAAGAACTCCGCCTACGGCATTAAGGCGAGCGAAACGAAGGCCGAAGTCGCCGCCGCTGAAGCTGCCGCCGAAGCCAGCGCAGCGAAGTAGCGAAGAGCATCCGCAAAAAGTGACGGGAGAATCGGTCGCGTTGGGGATTCCCGCCGCGAGATTCCTCCGTCACTTTTGTCGTTTCTGGATGTTTTTTCTGGTAGCCGCAGGTCTTTAGCCTGCGTGACTCCCCCCGGCAACGACTGAGGGTCGTGGTGAGTCTTTGAAACACGACGGTTCATGCGCCCGGAGTGCGCGTCGTGGCTCTTGTTTTACCCCAAAGGGGTTCGATCTTATCGCCCAGGGTTAGACGCTTCGTCGTACCCCTGGGAATTCTAACGAACTGTGCTTATGACGTCGCGTCTCGCAGACTCGCCGCGACTGGTTTTCACCCGATGTTGCCCCCGCGCAGGCTAAAGACCTGCGGCTACCAGCGGAGTAAGAATTCGTATGTGGCCCGCCATGGAGCAGAAGTTGGCCCGCTTTCGCGAGCTGGAAACCCAGCTTTCGGACCCCGTCATATCGTGCGATCCCGCGAAGTTTGCAGTCGTGGCGAAGGAGCACGGCGCACTCGCGAAAGCGGTGAAGCCGTACATCGAGTTCCTGCGTATCTCCGGTGCGATTGCCGAAACCGAGACGATGCTTTCGGACAAGGAACTCGTGGCCATCGCCGAAGAGGAACTGGCCGCACTGCGCCCGCAATACGAGACATTGAAGGCGAAGATCGAAGACCAACTTCTGGTCGATCCCGGCGAGGATTTCGACCGCATCATCGTCGAAATTCGCGCGGGTACCGGCGGCGACGAAGCCGCGCTGTTTGCGGGGTCGCTGTACGAGATGTACACGCGGTTTGCCCGCGAACGCAATTGGACCATTGAGGAGATTTCGTTCGGCCCCGGCGAAGCGGGCGGATTTAAGGAAGTCGTCTTCAGCGTCAAGGGCGAAGACTGCTTCCAGATGCTCCGCTTCGAGTCTGGCGGACACCGCGTCCAGCGCGTGCCGAAGACCGAAACGCAAGGGCGGATTCACACGTCGGCCGCAACGGTGGCGGTACTGCCCGAGCCGGACGAAGTGCAGGTCGTCATCAACCCCGAAGACATCGAGTGGGAGCGTATGCGCGCGGGCGGCGCGGGTGGCCAGAAGGTGAATAAAACCGAAAGCGCCGTGCGCATTTGGTATCGCAAAGGCACGATCGAAGAGATGGAAGTGAAGTGCCAGGACGAACGCAGCCAGCACAAAAACTACGACCGCGCGATGCGGATCTTGCGCTCGCGGCTGTTCGAATTTCAGCAACACAAATTGCACAAAGAACGCGCCGACATGCGGAAATCGCTGATCGGCACCGGCGACCGCAACGCCCGCATCCGCACCTACAACTTCCCACAAAATCGCTGCACCGATCACCGCATCGAGTTTACAATTTACAAGCTCGACGCCGTGATCGCAGGCGATCTGAATTTGATGATCGAGCCGATGCGCGACGCGGTGAAGAAAGAGCGCCTGGCCGCAGCGGCGTATTAATCTATCACGTGGGGCACGTTAAAAACGTGCCCCACGTAAACTGAATTTCCACCCATCGCGTCAATCGCAAATCACTTGCGGACCTGAAGAATGACGTGGACGCCCTTTTTGTTCGACGTGATGACGTCGAGCAAGCCGTCGCCGTTGATGTCGGTCACCTCGAACTGCGTGCCGATGCCGGAGTCGCTGTCGATGAGCGTCGGCACGAAGTTGATGAAGCCATCTTTCTCTTTGACGGCCTTGAGCCAGAAGATGCGGGCATCCCACGACGAACCCGGTTCGCTGCGGCCGTGCGACCACCAACGCTTGCCGGTGACGAGGTCTTTCAGGCCGTCGCCGTCGATGTCGACGAAGTGTGCGGCGTGCGTCTCGGACGATAATCGCCCGAACAGTTCGACCTTCTCGAAGGTCGATTCGCCGCCCTTGGGGTCGGGTTTCTGCTTGTGGTACCAGATGCCGAAGCGGTGTGCAGAGGTACTCAGCACGTCGGCTTTGCCGTCGCCATCGATGTCGGTGGCGAACATGTCGGCACACGCATCGCCAAGGTTCGCGGGGTGAAATTTCCACGCGCTGTCCGCGCTCAGTTCCTTCGGTTGTTCCCACCAGCCACCGGTGCAGATCACGTCGTTTTTGCCGTCGCCGTTGAGATCGCCAACGCCTAGGCCGTGGCTGAAACGTTGGCTGCCCGGTGCCCCGGGCTTCGTCGGGTCGCTAATCGCGTGGGCCTCCCACAAGGCGTTCGGGTCTTTCGCGTTCGGCGTGAAGTACGCCATAAGACCTTGATTGCCGTCGGTTTTCGCGTCCTTCGGCTGATAACCCATAATGAGTACGCGTTTGCCGTTGTCGAGGAGGTCCGAATAGAGCGGCGTTTCGTTGCAGGCGCTGTGCCAGAT
>JAYSKW010000389.1:0-1286 GCA_043726085.1 Limnoglobus sp. | reverse complement strand
GATCAACTCGTTGGCCTTGGCGACCACGGCGAGTTGCGCGCGCGGTGGCGGCCACGATGGCACGCTGGCGGTTCGCGATATCAAATCGGTCGTGCTTCGCGGCATCGACTTTCGGTTCGTCGATTTGCCGCTCGTCGGCGCACCGAACACCGACCCGATCGGCTTGTTGTTTTCGCACGTGGGCCACATCGAAATCGAAGCATGTCGCTTTCGGGCGGCCACCGAGACGCGCCGAAATCGCATTGTGGCGATCCGCCTCGACGACGAACCCGGCATGAAGCCCGCCGAACTTTCGGTGCGTCACGCGCTCTTCGATCTCGGCACGCAAAGCATCGCCATCGAAGTTCCGGCACGCACGAAACTCGATGTGCGCGAAGTCGGATTCGCCCCACATACGGCGGCGATTCACCTGCTCGGCGAGAGCGACGACCCGCCCGGCGAACTGAAATTACAGCAATGCACGTTCATGCTGGATCGCGGCGGTGTCGCGATTGAAGCCGACTCTCTTGCGAACGCGAAAGTGACCGCGAGTGCCTGTGCGTTTGCGGAAGCGATGCCGCCCGGTGCGTCGAACCGCGGATTATCTGCGGTGTTGCACGCAGCGGATGTCGTGCCGTTGGTGCGGTTCGTCCCGCTCGAAGGTGGCCAGCCGAACGGCTACTTCGCCGTGACGACGCCGACCGGCGACACCAAGCCGATATTGCTCGTGCGTTCGCCGTGGGTGGCCGCCGATCCGCGCCGATTATTGGCAGGCGACGAGCCGTGGAACGCCTTCAAGTTGAACATCCTCACCGACCGCAAACTCGGGGTGCTGCCGCCGATTCACGTCCTCGGCGCGAAGGCGATTCTCGGGCCGACGTTGAACGACATGATCTACAAAGTGGCCGACGGCGTGCCATCGTGGCCGCCACCGCGCGCGCAACTCGCCGTGGTCGCCAAGGCCAACGAGTTGATCGTCTTCCCCGAAGCCGAACCCGAAGATGCCGCGAACCGGATCTACCCCGCATTCGAGACGGCGTGGTCGAACCTGAAGCCCGGCGACACGCTGCTCGTCGCCGTCAACGGGCGCGTGCCGGTGCCGCCACTACCGGAAAAGAAGCTCAAGGCGACGATCAAGCCGTACCCGAATTTCACCCCGGTACTCGTCCCCGAAGGCACGCCGCGGTTCCGCGATGCCAGCATGTTTCCGCACGTCGAAGGCGAACTGACGTTCTCCGGTTTGCGAATTCAACTTTCGCAACGACAGTCGGTTGTCACCATCGCGGGTGGCCGTGAATGCAGCTTCA
>JAYSKW010000388.1:0-3692 GCA_043726085.1 Limnoglobus sp. | reverse complement strand
GTGGGTAAAGGGTTCTACCTACAGGTAGGCGTTGCACGGGTGCGACGCTCCTACCTTGCCCGGTTGGACTATGCCCGCGCTCAAACCGTTTGAAGCTTATACGCAACCATCGGACACCGGTTTTCCCGGTCTGGGCCGTCGTCGCGTCTGGAAGGCCCCGGACGTCTTATCGCATTCGATGCTCGTTCTCACGTTGCCGCGGCTGTTCCTGGCCGCGCAATCGGGCGAACCGAAGCCCGAGACCGTCGTCGCCGTCGAAACGGCGATGGATGTCGAAAGCGTGCTCGGGCCGCTCGCCACCGTGGTCGAACTCGCCTCGATTCGTCGCGTCAAACTCGACCTTCACACGAATACCGTCCACATCGACCACGCCAGCGAACGCAACGGCCGAGGTCGCGCTTCGATTACGTTGGGGACGCCGGAGATTGCCGACGAGGTGTTCACGAAACTCTGGCGTCGGCTCGGCACGGAGTTTTCGCTGCGGCAATACAGTTCGGACCCGTGGACGGCGGCACGCTTACCGGTCGCGTTCATGGCCGCCGCCATCGCGTTCGCCGGGATCTTTGCGATCGTGTTGAACGCCCTGAACGACTTGGCGATCACGCAAGATTGGCCCGCCGCCCGCGTGTTACCGAACTGGAAACTGGTCTGCGGCGTCGGCGGGGCCGCCGTCGCCATCGCACAAATTACCCTCTACCGACGACTGATGCGGCCACCCGAACGACTCGAATTATTCCGATCCTGACCAAGCAGTGACGAGTGGTGAGATCGGAGTGTTTTATCTCGCCACTAAACACTCGCCACTCACTGAGAAGATTATGAAGCGCGAAGATGTGATGGATATATTCAACCGGATTCCCGAGTGCGACCATTCGCGCGTCCACATGATGTTGCGAACGGGGAACTTCTTGAACGTCGATACGATGCTGCGATACGAGCCGACGTACGTATTGTTTCGCGGTCGCGAAGCCGGTAATCAAGACGAAAGTCGCGGCTTCTTCGTGCCGTACGAAGACATCGTCTTTTTGAAGCTCGAGCGCGTCGTGACGTTGGACGAGATGGACAAGATTTACGCGGACCGCCCCGCCGGTGTGAAGCGAGTGACTCGCGATACGCAAACGGATACACTCGCCGAAACGCCCGCTCCCTCGATTCAGTCGGCATCGGTCAACCCGGCCGACATCGCAAAACAGAACTTGCTCGACCGCATCCGTGCCGCAAAGTCCGTCGCCACCAACGGCACGACGGCAAGGCCGATCGGGAAGTAGTTTACCGCAACTTCTGCTGTCGTAGAACCGCTTCGACCCAGTCGCGGTTCGGGAGGCTGATTTTCACATCCATCGGCAGCGCGGCGCGATAATCGATCGTCATCGCGAAGCTGCCGAGGTCGTAGGCACGCCGGAACACATCTTGTAAATCCAGTAGCGTATCGCGGTCGTCGTGTGCGAGCGGCACTTTGAACTTCGGCAGGCGTTTCTGCACCGTCGTCGTGTAGATTTCGTACCGCCCCGGCGTCGATGCCCGCGACACAGACACCGCATAATCGTATTCCGGCAAGCCGTCCCGCGTGTAGTCGAGTAGCGGCGCACCTTGCGTGACGAGGTCGATTTCGATCGCGTTCGCCCGCTGCGTGTCGGTATCTTTGCGCGTCTCGAGATAGCCCGCGCGCCCGGCTGTGGTCGTGCGGTTCGACGGGCTGGGAAAGTCGATGACCGTGACGAGACGCCCATCGGCGCGGTCGCGGATTTCGATGAACTCTTCGGCGTGGGGTTCGCGCAGTATCGACGTAAACAGCGTCAATTCGGTGACGTAATTGCGCGTGCCGATCTTCGCCCGATAGCGGTCCACCAATCCCGGTAGCAGTATCTGATACATCCCGGCGACGAACTGATGCTGAAATGATGACCAAAATGCGGCATCTTCCAGATACGGATCCATCCCAGGGAAAGGGCACGGCATAGCAAACTCCGCGACAACCCGCACGCGGCAGGTGGCACTTCGGCAAATATCGAAACAGGGGAATGTCAGATTGTACCGGTCGTAAGGGTGCTTTGCCTAGAGCGCGAGTACGAAAAATCACATTTTGCGGAGTATACAGCGTATTTCGTTGACCGTGTTAGGAAGTTCGATTACACTTCCAACAGTTGATCCGCCCTTACACTCGAGGTTCGCGATGGCATCTGTCTTGAAGGGAAAACTGGTTGCGTCGAAGAGTTACGACTCGGCCGAGAAGGTGCAGTTGCGCTTCGAGCTGACGAACGGCGGCAAGAAGGATTTGTTCGTTTTGAAGTGGTACACGCCATTGGAAGGGTTGAACAGCGACTGCCTGACGATCACGCGAAACGAGAACAGCAAAGTCGCCTACGACGGGCCGATGGTCAAACGCGGCAACCCGAGTGCGGAGGATTACATCCTCGTTCGGGCCGGCGCGATGGTCAGTGCCGAAGTCGATGTCGGCGAATCGTACGCGGTCTCGGTTCCTGCGGATTATAAGGTGGAATTGAACATTCCGGGCCTCGAGCACATCCCCATTCCCGAAGAAACCAAGACGCGAACGGCAACGGTGGCGCTCGCGAAATTCGCACCGGAAAAGTCGAAGGTAACGGGCGGGAAAGCGTCGTTCACGGTGACGAAAGGCGGCACGCCACTGCCGACTCGCGGCAAGGTTGCGCGGCTCTCGAACAAGCCGCCGAAAACCAACGGCACCGCTTCCGCAATGGGGGCAGTGATGGTCGCCGCCGCCATCCTGCCCCCGACACTCATTGGCGGCACACTCGCCCGGCAGAAGCAAGTCAAAAAAGCGATCGACGACAGTTTCCGACTCGTTGAGAAAGCCGCTACCGCGATCAAGGACGACGCGAAATACAAAGAGTGGTTCGGCAACCACACCGTGGGCCGCTTCAACAAAGCCAAGACCGTCTACACCAAAATCCACGAACGAATGACCTCGACGAGCTTCACCTACAACCTCACGGGTGTCGGCTGCAAAAGCGGTTGGTTCGCATACACGTACAAGGACAGCACCACGATCTATCTCTGCGGCGCATTCTGGACCGCCCCGCAAAACGGCACCGACTCCAAAGCCGGTACGCTCGTCCACGAGCACAGCCACTCCGACGCAAGCACCGACGACATCACCTACGGACAAGCGAGCGCCCGCGCCCTCGCGACCAGCGACCCGGACTCCGCCGTTCGCAACGCGGATAACTTCGAGTATTTCGTCGGAGGTTGAGTTAGCGGAGGATATCGTTGGGATCCGAGACGCGCACCGACTGACGGATGGCCGCCTGCAACTTCGTGGAGTTATCCGTCGCACGAATCCGTGCCTCGACCAGTTCGGGCACCGAACCGAATCGCTCGCGAATAATGTCGAGTAACGCTTCCTGCTGTCCTTCTTCGCGGCCTTCTTGCAGGATCGCTTGATACGTCGTGGATTCTTTCATGCCCATGGTCCTCGCAAACGCGGTGTGAACAGCATCGCTATCATAACGCATTCCCGCCAGGATGTAACACGAAGTCAGTAGCCGTCGCCGTGCCGCTTCTGCGACCGACTCGACTTGCAAACGCTCGTCGATCCGGTCTACCAACTCCGGTTAGGCGTCCGGCAGGTCATGAATTACCTGCTTTGGGGCGGATAACGATGTCGGACTTGGGCAGAGTCGCAGAACGCTCCAGCCGGGCTTCGATCGGTT
>JAYSKW010000387.1:0-2904 GCA_043726085.1 Limnoglobus sp. | reverse complement strand
GACTACTGCGCCGTCGATGGCGATCACGAAGACTTTGTCGCGAAACCGCGGGACGTAGCGTAGAATTTCGCGGAGGTCGGTGAGCCGAAGCATGGCGTTGCGGGGTCGAAGGTTTCGGTGTCGTCCCGACGTTCGGGCTACTATCCTTACAATAGTGCGATTCGCCGCGAACTGCGAACCAGAATTTTAACCGCGAACAGACTCTTCCCTACCGTTACGGAGTGTTTCATGCCCGAGAATGTTGTCATCATCGGTTCCGGACCCGCCGCGTGGACGGCAGCGATTTATGCCGCACGGGCCAACCTCACGCCGCTCGTTTTCCAAGGCAACCCCTACGACGAACGCAACAACCAGAACGGCACGTTGCCACTCGGCCAACTGGCACTGACGACCGAAGTCGAAAACTTCCCCGGCTGGCCGACCGGCGACACGCGCGAGTATCTGCGAACCGCCCTTTCGCCCGACGACACGCACTTTCCCTACTGGGTGTCCGCGAACAAACCGCAGCCGAATCACGGCATTCAAGGCCCGGAACTGATGGCGCTCATGCGGAAGCAGGCCGTGAATGTCGGCACGCGGATCGAATCGAAAGATGTCGTCTCGGTCGATCTCAAGAAGTCGCCATTCACGCTGACGATGCACGATGGCAGTACCGTCGAAACCCGCACGATCATTCTCTCTACCGGCGCACGTGCGAACTATCTCGGCCTGCCGAGCGAAGAGCGTTTCAAGAACAACGGCGTCTCTGCATGTGCCGTGTGCGATGGGGCGTTGCCGCGATTTCGCAACAAGCCGATCGTCGTAGTCGGTGCGGGCGACTCCGCTTGCGAAGAAGCCAGTTACCTGTCGAAATTTGCAACGAAGGTGTACATGGTCGTGCGTCGCGATGCCATGCGGGCAAGCAAGATCATGGCTGATCGCGCACGCGCGAACCCGAAGATCGAGATTCGCTGGAACTCCGTCGTGGAAGAAGTTCTGGGCGAAGACAAGCTCGGTGTCACCGGCGTTCGGCTCAAAAATACCGCAAAGGGAACGACCGAGGACATCGAATGTTCGGGCATGTTCTGCGCGATTGGCCACACGCCGAACGTCGGATTTTTGAACAACCAAGTGAAGCTGAACGAAGGTGGCTACATCCTGTGGACGACCGTTGCCCGCAGTTACACGAGCGTCGACGGCGTATTCGCAGCTGGCGATGTCGCCGACGATTACTACCGCCAAGCGATCTCCGCCGCAGGCACCGGCTGCATGGCCGCACTCGACGCCGAACGCTGGCTCGGTCACCATGGCTTCGCGTAAACATGCCTTAAAACGGGTGCTGTACGCCGAACCAGAACTGAAATGGCGTATTGTCGTTGACTGTTTTCGCGACGTCGAAGCGCAACGTTACCCGTTCGATGAAGCTGAACAGTACGGTATCCATACGGATGCCTGCACCGAGCGCGTGCGAGATTCCCCCGACACTACGCCCGTTCGTGTAAACGTCGCCGACGTCGTAAAAGAGCGCAAGCCAGAGGTTCCGCGTGCCAGCCGTGTGATCGAGTACATCCCACTCGACATCGCGTGCCAGTGGCAATCGCAGTTCTGCATTTGCCACCCACAACGCACTACCTTGGCGCTGTCCGAGGTCGTAACCGCGGAACAGCGTGTCACCGCCGAGTGCGAAGAACTCGCCGCGTTGCGGGAACGCGCCTTGCACGACGAACCGCCCGGCCACGCGGGTTCCCGTCAGCGGACCGAGGTTCCACGGCAACTTTTTCACGGCGGCAAGTTCCCCACGCAACTGATGCAGGCCCGCTTTCTGTTCCAGTTGTGCCACGCCGGAACCGTACGTCGCATCGACCCAGACACCGCACTCCGGATCCCAGTACGGTGTGTACAAGTTCAACCGATAATGCAACCCACTCAGGTAAGTCCAGTCGGGGCGAACCGCCCCCGCAGCGAGTTCTCGCGCGAACGGCAGGAAGTTATCTTGGTAGGTCGAAAACACCTCGGCATAGTGCAACGGTGGTAGGTAGAAACTCGAGCCATATTGGAAAACATAACGACTAAACAGACTGGCGCGGGTGGCGGTATCGCGGCCCGAGTTGCCGCGGAACGGGCCTCCCACACGCTGTTCGACGTTGAAACCGAGTTGCGTTTTCGGCAGTGGCCAATGGTCCCACAAGCCATCCGCACCGATCACGACATCGCGCACATCCGAGCGATACGCCGCATACAGGCCGCCACTATAAATCTGCGTACGATAGACCCCCGCACGCGCCCCGAGCATCGTCGATCGCGTGTACCACGGGTCCGGGTAAAGCGCGCCGCCGATCCACGGGCCGAGGCCGAAATTCCACCGATCGTAATCGGTCGTCAAGTCGTTTTCGTTCAGCGTCGTGTACAGCGGCACGACCGAGAAACGCGGTTCCGCCTTCCACACGTTGTTCGCGGGGTTCTTGTCTAACAGCACGCGATCCGGGTCGATGGAAATCTGTTCGGGCCTCGCAGGAAGCGTTAATTCGACGCGGATCGAACCATCTCGCAAAGTTTCGATGACGGTTTCATGTTCGTCGAGCTTCAATGGTTGGCCCTGATGGACCACCGGCACGCGGATCGAATATTCCTTGTCGCCGGGCATCCGGAAGCCGAGCGTCGTCGGCTCGTTGTAGTCGGCGGTTTGGCGAACGATCACCGAAACCCGTTGCCGCGTATCCATCGCAGGTGTGCGCGAAAATGCCTTCGGTTGTTGCGGAGATTCGAGTTTAACGGACTCGACTTGCCAGTCGGTGATGCCTTTGCCGTAGACCCAACGATCGAAGAATTCGTCCCACTTTTGGCCGGTGTACGCTTCGAGTTCCGCTTTCAGATTCGAGGCTTGAAAAACCTTCCACGAAAACTTCTGAACCAGCCCCTTCGTGA
>JAYSKW010000386.1:0-2867 GCA_043726085.1 Limnoglobus sp. | reverse complement strand
GATTCGCGAAGTGCCCAACGAAACGAAGCGTGCCGCACTGTTGGCCATCACTCAAATTATGGCTGGTTTGGCTTTCCCAACCCAGCGATTTCCGAATCTTTTTGGAGGAACCCAACCGATGCTCGAATCACCAATCATCGACGAAGCCCTGGAATTCATGCGTCTGCGAACGATCCGAGAAAGCATTAAAAGAAGTCTCAAAGTTCGTTTCGGTAACATTTCTATGAATAGGCTTGATAGCCTGACGACTATTCGAGATGGCGACCGACTGGAGTCTCTCTTTGATATTGCGGTGTCATGCGCTTCATTTGAAGCCTTTATTGAAGAATTGGACGCGAGTTGAAGGTCACGTTGTTGCCCATGGCGAGGGTTTCTTGTCGAAGAACGCTTGCAGACCGCTGCGGCACTCGTCTGTCAGTCGTGGCTCGGCACTGGCGGTGGCTAACTCGCTGACGCTCATCGCGTGTTGCGAACAGCGTCGAAGCAATTCTTTCGTCGTCGCGATGGCCTTCGGGCCGCCAGCGGCACAGGCTTGCGACCAATTCATTGCCACGTTCATCAACTCCTCGGCCGATGCGACTGAGTTCACCAACCCGAGCTTGAGTGCATCGACGGCATCGACCAGTTCGCCCGTGAGTAACAGCCATCGTGCGGCGCGTTCGCCGACGTGCCGTAGTAGGTGTGGTAGCACCATCGCGGCCACCAATCCGCGGCGCACTTCGGGATAGCCGATTTTCGCATCGGGCACCGCCACGGCCAAGTCGCACACCGTCATCAGCCCCGCGCCGCCCGCCACGGCGGCCCCGTTGATCGCCGCAATCGTCGGCTTTGGCAGCGTGTAAATCCGTTCGTAAAGTGCGGATAACTTGTGCGCATCTTCCCAGACGATACCATCGTCCGACGTATCCGACAAAGTGCCGCGTAACTCGTCGAGGTCCATTCCCGCACAGAACGCCGGCCCAGTACCGGTGAGGATGACGCAGCGGACTGCATCGTCATTCGCGGCACGCTCGAACGCTGTGTGAAGTGCTGCCACCAGCGCCCGCGATAGCGCATTCCGCTTCTCGGGCCGGTTCAGCGCGATCACCGCCACCGCGCCCCGAAGTTCATAAGTCGCGATGTTCGACATGTCGGCACTCGATTTCGCAGCGTACACGAGCCTGATCTACTGCGTATTCTATCGAACCACTGGAAGCCCCGACGACGAACGGCTTCAAGGTTCCCGTTCCAGCCATTAGTTGAATTCGATGTAGCGTCTCGCGACAATTTAAGATAGGTTGTGGGCGAGTGCTGATTCTGTAGAGGACGGAAGACATGTTGACAACAAGCGAAATCGATGACGCTCCAGACGCAGCGGCGCTTTGTGCCCGATTTCGAGAGTCGATGAACGATCTCGTCCGCGAATATCCGGAACTCGTACTCGTCGAAGACGAATTCGAGGCCGCCGTACGGCACGACGCTGACCCTCTGAAGGAAATCGCTTCCATACTCGGAGCTTGTCGAGATGTTTTTATTGGACTTCGGCACTTGCTCAATCCGATCGGTGTACCGTTGCGTGCGACCGAAGATGGGCGAATTCAGACGCTCACGCTCAACAGTGTGGCCACGTTCGTAACCGACATTCGAGGGTTCACAGAACTGACCGAAAACATCGGGCCGCGTTGGGGAGTCAACGTCTTCGATCTGCTAAGCTTTTGCTACTTCCCCCATGTCGTCGAAGTGCTGAATCGTTACGAATGCAACTACCTGAACTACACCGGCGACGGGCTGCTCGTCCTCTCGCGCGAGCGACAGGGCACGGGCGGCGTGATACTACCTGGCCTGGATAATTCCGTACTCTGCGCCCTCGAAATGACCGGCGTGACGAACTGCATCGCGGAGACGTGGCGAAGGCTCGGGTTGGTTCAATCGAGTGGCGTCTGGCACGAGACCGGCATCGGCTTGACAGCGGGTACCGTGCAAGTCGGCGATCCGTTCGTGCCGGATCGGAACCCCAGCGGGAAATTAGCCGAATTCGACACTCTATTCCGGAGCCTCGTACCGCAAGCCGCGCCCTCGTTCCAACCGCGTATGAGTTATGCTCAGCAGATTATGGGGATTCATGCACTCGGTCCGGTCATCAACCGTGCGAGTCGACTGCAAGACACGGACAAAACCGCGCCCAATCACACCTGCATGATGACCGAGGCGGAAGTCCAGTTGTTGTGTCCTCTACTCCGGCAACGATTCGAGCGGGTCGGTACGATTTACTTAAAAGGTCTGGGAAATGCGGATGTTTTCGGATTTCTCCGATACGAGTCGGTAGATGTCGCGTCGCTCGAGAAAGAATGCTGGGCGTACTACGCATCGCGGTGATCGCGGGCTTATCGGCCGCGCGTAATCTCGACGTATTTCTCCGCGCCGATCGGCTTCTCGCCGAGTGCGGGGGCGGCGAGCTTGGCGTTGAAGTACGCTTTGCCGATCTGCTCGCCTTTGAAGGTGATCGAGAAGATTTCGGACTTCCCCGCCGCAATCGTGCGTGGCTCGAACGTGATCTGATCGCCCGCTCGTTTGTTCGCTGGCGAGACTTCGACAACGGTGATGGCCCCCTTGGGCGGGAGATCGACGACGAGCCGCGCACCACTCGCGGCTTCGCTGCCGGTGTTCGTCACTTTTACCGTGTAAATTCCTTGGCGGTCAATGCCGACCGTCGGCTGATCGAAGCTCGTTTCCCAGTGCAGCACGGCTGCGCCCGCGAAGACGGTTTCGACGTTCGCCGATTCTTCCAACCCCCGGCCCACGGCAGTGGCACGCACGGTTTTCCGCCCGGAGGCCGACGTTTGCAGGCTCCAGCGGAACGTCTCGCGGTCGCCGGGTGCCAGCTTCGG
>JAYSKW010000385.1:0-8493 GCA_043726085.1 Limnoglobus sp. | reverse complement strand
ATTCTCGGCCTTGTCGATGTCCTTGATCGTGATTAACCCCTTCAGTCGGTATTCATCGTCTACAAGGAGCAGTTTCTCCACCTTTTTTTTGGTAAGGATGCGTTCTGCCTCAAGTAACGTGGGCACTTCGGTGGCCGTTACGACCGCCGTCACGAGGTTTTCCTTCGTCATCACCTCGGAGAGTTTCTGGTTGTTATCGCCGAGAAATTTCAGATCGCGCCGCGTGAGAATGCCCTTCAGATAGCCATCGACCGTGATCGGCACGCCGCTGATGTGGTGCTGCTCCATGATCCGCCGCGCGGTGCCGACGGTTTCGTCGGGTGGCAGCGTGATCGGATCGGTGATGATGCCGTTCTCGGATCGCTTCACCTTGTCGACTTCACGGGTTTGCATCACGACTGACAGGTTTTTGTGGATGATGCCCATGCCGCCTTCCTGGGCCAGCGCGATCGCGAGTTCGCTCTCGGTCACCGTATCCATCGGCGACGACAGAATCGGGATGTTCAACCGGATGTTTCGCGTCAGGTGGGTGCGAACGTCGACGTCCTTTGGCACGACTTCGCTGTAGCCCGGTTCGAGCAGAACGTCGTCGAAGGTGATTCCCTTGTACGAGATGCGGTCTTGCATATCCGGCCCCTCTGCGTCGTGGATGGGTCACTGCAACGCTAACAATCGGTATGCGCAAAAAGCCCGCGAACTGTGCAGTCCGCAGGCTTTCGTAGGTTTGAAATCGTCGCTCGATCAAGCGACCGTTGCCGGCACTTCGATCGGCTTGACGTTGACCTTCCGGCCCTGGTTGCTGAAGTACACCGTACCTTGGGCCATCGCGAACAGCGTGTCGTTCTTGGCGCGCTTCACGTTGGCACCGGGGTGCCATTTCGTGCCGCACTGAAGAACGATGATCGCGCCAATCGTAACGCTTTCGCCCGCATACTTCTTGATGCCGCGGCGCTTGGAGTTCGAATCGCGACCGTTTCGTACAGAGCCTTGGCCCTTTTTATGTGCCATAACTAGTGGCCTCCCGTCGTGGGTGCAGGATATCTCTTGGATAGCGCATTCTAGGAATCGAGCGTTCGGGGTCAACCCGGAATTCGTTTTCGCCGTTCACAATCGACGTAAGTCACAATTGCCGACGCTCAAAAACCGGTTTTTGGTCTGTTTTTCCGGTTTTTGAGGCCCCAAAAGTCTTCTTTTTGATCGCGAAATACGGATGCGTATCCCGCATCTCGAAACCGCATTGTGAGTTACGCCGATTGCCATCGTTTCAAAAACCGGAGCAAAAATCGACCGGACGCAACATAAAATCGACCGAGCACGACACAAAATCGACCGAGCACGACACAAAATCGACCGAGCACGACATAAAATCGACCGACTGAGACATTTTCCGGTCACTTCGCGCACGATACAAAAGTCGACTTACGTCGGATCGTCTCCGATTGTTTGACTGTGGGGGTTCGCGTGGGCTGATCGCGAGACGGGCGGAACGCCGCTCTCCGGTCCTGACGGGACCGCTCACGTAGCCCAGGGTGGAACCCTGGAGGGGGACGGCACCCATCGCCCGCGTGCCTTTCACGCCGCGTCTCGCCGACTCGCCACGGTAGGTGTTCGATGGCGGTGGCCCCCGATCCCAGGGTTCCACCCTGGGCTGAGCGAGCGACCCCTTCAGGGCCGGGGATGGTTCCCCGGTCCTGAAGGGACGGCACCCATCGCCCGCGTGCCTTTAAAGATATTCCGGTCACAACTTCGGCCGTTTGCTTTATCGATGGGTACGACACTCCGAAAGCGGACCCGGAGGGTGGATTCGTGCGGAAGAAGCGTTAGCGGTTGATCGTGCTCGGCGCGGCACTCGTCGTAGCCGGCGTCGTCGGCTGGCTGGTGTGACCGGATTCTTGACGCGCGACGTCCGTCAGTGGGATCGATCGCGCGGGGGTGGGTGGCCGTAGACGCCAACGCCCGGAACACTTGGGCGAGTCGTTCTCGCCACGGTGGTTGTCCGTGATCAATTGCGCAGGCGCAATTGAATAACCTGTTACGTATGATGAGGTAGCTGAACATGATTCTGCGATACGTCGTTGCTGTTCTGGCATGTGTCGTCTCATTGGAGAGCGCAACTGCCATCGACCTGACAAAAGTGGACCGCTCCCTCAAGAAGGAGCCGGCCTACCAGTCGAAGTCGCCCGGGTACTGCCTGCTGGTCATCGGGTCGGAGGCCAAGACCCGTGTCTGGCTGGTGCTGGACGGCGATGTGCTGTACATCGACCGGAACGGCAACGGCGACCTGACAGACAAGGGCGAGCGTGTCGAGAAAGAGAAGGGCAAGCTCACCCAATTCAGGGCGGGGGATGTCCTTGACGCAGACGGCAAGACCAAACACATCGGTTTCATGGTCATGCAACTCGCGCACAAGGGCGAGACGCTCACCCGCGTTGCCGGGATGGTCGGTGGCAAGCGCATGTTCATGGCCCAGGACGATTCGCTCGGCACGCTCCAGTTCGCGGCTCGGCCACAAGACGCGCCGGTCATCCACTTCGATGGGGCATTGACGATGGGCCTCAACGTCAACCCTCAAACCGGGAAAGCGGATGGGTTGGTTCGGAGCGCCGAGGGCGAAGAAATCTACGTCCGGGTTGGCACGCCGGGCCTCGGCAAAGGAACTTTTGCGACCATCTTCCATCAAGATGGCGGCATTCCTGACGCCGTTCATCCGGTCGCCGAGATCGAGTTCCCGAACGAGAAATCGACCGGACCGCCCCTCAAAGCCAAGTTCATTTTTAAGGAACGTTGCTGTGGAAACCTCTTCCACACCCCCGTGCAGGTGCCGGCAGAAGCTGTGGACGGCAAGGCTAAAATCACGTTGTCTTTCGCAGACTGGAAAGGGGGAAATGTGGCTCCAACGATTCTGGAAATCCCAATCGTGGATGCCAAGGCTGTAAAGAACAAGAAATAGTGGAGTTGCGCGGGCGTCGGATGCCGCCCCGGAACTTCGCCTGGCGGCGAGCAATAACCCGCCCCTGTGATCGGTGCTGTTCGTTGACTTCAGCGCGCACCGGTTGCAATGGCCGTCATTGAATCATCAAAGCAGCATCACTTTCTGAATTGTCAATTCCGTCTCGTCACTCGCCACTCCCGCTGGCATCGCTTCGGCGTCTATCGCGGGTGGGCGGTGGACCTCGTAGCCCAACTCCTTCGCGCGACGATGCAAGTTTTGCTCCATCCGCTTCTGATGCTCGTTCGCAAACTCCTCTTCGCTCCGCTTCGGATACGCCACACCGTACTGCATCACCGTGTAAAAGATCCGCGCGAGCTTGTACGCCGTTGCGGTGATCGCCTTCGGCGCGCCCAATCGCGAACGCTGTCGACGCAAATAGGCACCGAGGTCACTCTTACTTCGCATCAACGACCACGCCGCCAATCGCAACGCCGTCGCCGCACGATTTTTCCCCTTTGCGAGTCGTGCTCGACTTCACCTTCCCGCAGTTTTTCTTCCAGTTGGGACACAACCTGAACCACAATGCAAAATGTTTGACTGTCGGCCACTTCGCGAAGTCCGTGCATGAATTTCATCAATACCTTCAATCGCCATCACGATTCTTGGCGAGCGGGGTGCGTAAGCACCCTGATCCAGCCAGTGTCTTGTAGAATGTATATGGATGGCGATTGCTGTATTGAACATTGACATTGTCTACGACTCAGGAAGAATCAGGGTGCTCACGCGTGTAAGCACCCGAATCCAGCCACTGTCATGCGTAATGTACAGGGATGGAGATTGTCTCATTGAATTGACATTGTTTCCGACACAGGAAGAATCAGGGTGTTTACACACCCCGCTCGCCTATGCGTCGTGCTTCGCACGACGCGGACGATTAGCAAAACATTTGTCGCTGTGTACAGAATTTATGGATATTCACTTTGCGTTCTCTGCGTACTCTGCGGTTAAAATTCTTTTCTCTATATACGGCTGATATGGCTTTATCGGGTGTGAAACACCGTGGGCAAAAAAACCAACAATCGCGTTTGTCGGTCGCCCTTTAACTACTCACCGGCCCATGCGGTCACAGGAGATTTTCCGTCCAAACAGTTCGTCCCGACGGCATGGGAATCTCGTCAATACATCAAAGATACGCGGAATGAAAGATAGGCACTATTCTGCACATCGACGCGATTTCGGCCACCGAGAGAGAAACCTTGGTTCTCGACGAAGTACCGGTTGAAGGCGTATCCGCCGACCAATTCCGCGCGAGCATTTGGGTGAATCGACCACAATAACCCCGTTTCGAGCCGCTTTTCAAACCAGTTGAACAAGTCGTTGGAATTGCGGCGGTCCGCCCGCAGCCACGATTGATTGTGCCACACTGCTGCCGAGTACCATTTGAGTTTGTCATTTATGGCCACCGTCGATTGTGCGCGAACATTGGTGAGCAAGTGATACGAAATATCGAGATTCCAGCCTTTTTTCGGCGTGACGGTCAGATACGAGAACGGCAGGCCCAGTACGCCGGAGAAGGTATCGCTCGGGTTGAACTCGTAGCCGATGCCCGGAATGGGATAGTTGCCGCCTGCCTGGCTGTTCGTTTCGAGGAAGATCGTGAACAACCAGGCGTTGCGTTCGCCGGTGGGAACGCGCAGAAATCCGCTCGAATAATAGACCATTTCCCGCGTACTTTGGAATGGCCGATCGCTGGCGCTCCCCGCGCTCAAACTGGCTGCCCAACTCCAACCGTTCGCGAGTAGCTTGTAGTACGTTCCGCCCAACTGGACTTCGGTGAAGTGGTTCGGGAAGCGCACGCGGTCGTCGGGAAGAATCGCGTTCGTTCGCACCGCCAAATTTTGCAAAAGCACATCGGCGACGAAGCCCTGCTTATCGTCGGACCATACCGGTATCGGCACCTTAAGCAGGTAGTTCGCGTAGCCCAAATGGGCCGGTTGACCCCGCACGGATTGGTTCGGGTAATGGCTCGAATCGAGGCCATCACGGCCATCACTGCGCGCCAAAAGATCGAACGCCGCAGGGTACGCGCCAGCCTGTGCGGCGCGACGAATCGGCTCGGCATCACTTGGTTGCGCACACGTGCGCGACCCGACCGAGCAAATGAGAAGAATGCCAAATGCGAGCCGCCAGGAAATCACTTCTTGATCTCGATCAGTTCGACGACGATTTTATGACCGTCCCACATCATCGCTTGTCGAATCGGCCGACCGCTGGCATCGAACCACCACTCGCTATCGAGGTCTTTTCCCGTAAGTTTGAAGCTCTGCCCCGCAATGTTTTGCTCTTTCACGCGGATGTTGCAAGCGCCGAGACTCGACAGTTTTGCATCGGTCAACGTGCCATCTTCTGTATCGCATACCACTACGGATTGTTCTTTTCCTACGATCGTCGGCATCTGAAATCCATCGGACAGTAAGTATGGACCTTTCCCGGATCGTTCGCGATTATTCACGGTGAGCGTCCATGCCTCTTTTGCGACTACTGCATGGAATGTATTTTTCTTGCCGTCGTCGTTCGTCTTTGCATCGACGCTAACGAGTTGACCTTTGTCCCACACTTCGCGCGATTGATGCGAATAATGAAATGGGATGAGCAAAACGCGACCTTTCACATCGACCTTCGACGTGATGATTTCCTTACCTTCCGCTGCGGCCTCAAATTGAATGACGTAACTACCCGATGCTTTTCCGCCAACTGTCACGGAGTAAGTTCGGACTTCCGAATCGCCCGCGAACGCCTCGCCAACGAGCACGAGTAGGCAGAACGACGCGAAAATTAGTCGTTTGCTCGATATTTGCGGCATTATCTTGCCCACCATAGCTTGGCCTCGAGAATCTGCGTTGACAAATTGTGAGAGCTTTCTGCTACACCAGACTCATCGCAAGTGTCAAGTGATTTCTTTGCGTCGCACGCAGTTCGCGGCATCTGGGGTTGCTGCGATACGCACAATCGCTATAAGTGTCTAATCAGCAAGGCACGTAAAAATTTAGTAAATGCAGTTGTTTTTATCCGCCCAACGGAGTGGCCGACGCACCCCGGTTTTTCGGAGCCATGGTACACATGCCTGAAATCGCCCTGACGCCTAACAGCAACATTCTCATTACTGGCGTGACTGGTTTAATCGGTGGAGAAATTCTGCGCTGCTTGCTGGATCGCGAACATCCCGGACAGATTTGGCCTCTGATTCGCGCAACGAACGAATCGCCGATGCACCGACTCGGCGTTCGATTTGCGAGAAGCCAAGATACGCGAGAAATCCCGGCGACGGTTCGTGCCGTAAATGGCGATATCCAGAAGCCCGTATGGGGTATGAATGCGACGGACGCCAACACCATTCGCAACGACGTCGATGTCATCGTTCATAATGCAGCCGACACTTCATTCGTCGCGCATCGCAATACGAGCGATACCAACGTCGAAAGCGTACGCCAACTGATCGACTTCGCGAAGAGTTGTCGCCGCAATCCGCTCGTTGTCTATATGGGCACCGCTTCAAATGTGGGCGATATCAGCGGTTGTAGTGTGACCGAAGAAGATGGCTGCCGCGCCGAGAATCGCCACTACAACGAGTACACGCATTCCAAGGCAATTGCGGAGAATTTGCTGCGAGAAAGTGGCTTACCCTTACTGACGTTACGGCCTTCGATCGTGCTCAGCGCGAACCTCGCCGACGAGACATTTGCACGGCAAATTCTCTGGTGCGCCCCACTCACTCGCGTGTTTCGTGCACTGCCATTGAACCCCGATGCCCGCCTCGATCTCGTCGATGTCGGGTTCGTTGCCGCAATGACGGTGCGATTGATGGAACACACGAACCGAACGCACGATTGCTATCATTTGTCGGCGGGCAAAAACTACGCCATCACGCTCGGCGAACTCGGCGCGTTGATCGATTTGCACTATGGGCGTCGACCGCTGAAGTTGATTACCCCTGCCGCGTGGACTCCATCGGACGAAGACAAATACGTGCGGACGGGCGTTCAGCGTCGCGTGTTCCGATCGCTGCACCATTACCTGCCATTTTTGAACATGAACGTGACGTACGAGAGCGATCGGCTTCGCCAGGACGTCGGTTTTGAAGATGCCGTACCACAACCAGTCGTCAAATACATTAACAAGTTGCTCGATATCATCCCAACGAAAGCCGCAATGAAGGAAGCCGCCGTTCCGTGATGTTCGCATCGTGCATTCGTCGATTTCATCTGTACCAGAGCCACTGAGATGTTAGATATTTTTCTGCTCGCGGTCGCCATCGCGATGGAAGTCGCTGCGACGTGCCTGTTGAAAACATCGAACGGCCTGACGCGATTTTGGCCGAGTGTCGGCGTCGTCGTCGGCTATCTCGCCGCATTTTTCTTGCTCGCGCTCGCACTGAAACGCCTGCCGGTAGGCCCCGTTTACGCCGTGTGGGCAGGGCTTGGCACCGCTGCCACCGCGATCATCGGCACCTGGTTGTACGGCGACCGCTTGCCCACAGCGGGTTGGATCGGCGTTGCGCTCATCGTGCTCGGTGTCGTGTTGCTCGGAGCTTGCGCTACGCACAGCCCCGACGACATCGTTCCCGCGAACATCGACAATTAACGACCGTGTATGGCGGTACGCAAGGTACAGCCTGGGCGGACTCGCACTGCGGGTCCACTCGTTGCGCGTTCCCGTAGTTCTGCCCTTCGCACTTCTGCCGGTTTCCCTTATCATTTCTGTTTCACACTGCACGCGAGGACGATATGGGCGAGCGTTATATTTTCAGCATGGAACACCTGACCAAGCAATACGGCAAGCGGGAAATCCTGAAGGATGTGAACCTGAACTTCTATCCGGGGGCGAAGATCGGCGTCATCGGCTCGAACGGGGCCGGGAAATCGACGCTGCTCCGCATCCTGGCGCTCGAAGACAAAGACTTCATGGGCACCGCACGGGCCGAGACCGGCGCGACCATCGGCTACGTTCCGCAAGAGCCACACCTGACGCCCAACACGACCGTGCTCGAGAACGTCGAAGAAGGCGTCGCACACATTCGCCAGCTGATTACGAAGTACGAGCAAGTCAGCGAGAAGTTTGCGGACCCGAACGCGGACTTCGACAAACTCTCCGCCGAGATGGACCGCTTGCAAGTGAAAATCGACGCCTCCGACGCGTATAACATCGACCGGCAACTCGAAATGGCGATGGACGCGATGCGGCTACCGCCGCCCGATCAACCCGTGGACAATCTCTCCGGTGGCGAACGCCGTCGCGTGTTCCTGTGCAAAACGCTGCTGCAAAGCCACGACATTTTGCTCCTCGACGAGCCGACGAACCACCTCGATGCCGAGTCGGTCGAATGGCTCGAACGCACGCTTCAGAAGTACTCCGGTGCGGTGATTTCGGTCACGCACGACCGGTACTTCCTCGACAACGTTGCCGACTGGATTCTCGAACTCGATCGCGGTCGCGGCATCCCGTGGCCGGGGAATTATTCGAGCTGGCTCGAACAGAAACGCAACCGCCTCAAGCTCGAAGAG
>JAYSKW010000384.1:0-1266 GCA_043726085.1 Limnoglobus sp. | reverse complement strand
ATTACGGGCATCGCGTTCTCCTTTTATTTCATCGACAGTCGAAACAGAATCGGCAAATGATCCGAGCCGTTTTCTTTATCGGGCAGGCCGTTTTTCGTTAGCAACGATTCGACGCCATCGTGGTCGAGTATTCGCAAATCCTCAAGACCGTCCATCAACGATGGACGAAGAAGCACCTGATCGAACATCTCCCAGAAGTAGCTTACCGCGCCGTCCGGTCCTGCGTAATAGGTTCCTGCGGGTCCGTGAGTCCGGTCGCCGAACAGGCTCCACATCGGGTTGTAGAAAAACGGGAAATCCTCATCGTCGAATTGTCGGGTGCGTTCGCCGGCTTTCGTGCGAGTCATGACCGCGTGTAACTCTCTGGCTCCGGTCAATCCTCGCTCGAACGGGTTCATGTTGAAATCGCCGACCACGATCGTTCGATCGATATTTAGCCTTTGTTCCCAAAATCGAATCGTTTTCACCAGGTTGATGGCGTGCGATTCCTGATCGGCAGGATTTGCTCGGAGTTTGCTCCGCAAGTGGGCGACTGTAATGAGGGCTTTCTGGAATGGTTTGCCACGAACGCGGAACACCTGCCAGTTCTCGCCATCATAGCGATTGTCCCACACCCATTTCGTTCTGTGAAAAACTCGAAGACTTCCAGCCAGAGAAGTCACGGCAGAAAATTCTTCCAGCCCGAGTACCGTGAACGCATCGATCATTTCTTCCGATGGAACTGCGCACTCCGCCAGAATCACAACATCCACCGCGTTCCCGGCTGCGATCCGCGCGATGCGTGCGGATAGCGGTTTGCGGTTGATGTTCCAAAACAAGAATGTGGCCATCCGCGTGTTGTACTATCCCATCGAATTTCGGCGTTGCTACTTCTTACCCTTCTCCAGTCGCTCTTTGGCGGCTTTGGCCCACTCGCTTTCGGCGGGGGCGTCTTTTAGCAATTTCACGAGGAGCTTTACGGCTTGTTCGGGCTTCTTGTCTTCCTCGAAGGCGCGGGCCGCTTCGAGGATTGCAGCGTAGCTGATCTCGGGGTAATCGTACGTGTAGGGCACCATCAGGAGTGCCGTCGAGGCGTCGGCGAAGCGTTTTTGCGCCAACCGGCAGAGGCCGATTTGCAGTTGTGCTTTCGCTGCAATTTCCGATGTCGTGGCATTCACGACGAGTTGATACGCGGCCACGGCTTCATCGAATTTGCTCTGGTTTTGCAGCACCCAGCCGCTGCCGTAACGGCCTTCGATGGCGAACGGGCTGTTGCCGTAGCGGGCC
>JAYSKW010000383.1:0-1754 GCA_043726085.1 Limnoglobus sp. | reverse complement strand
CGAACACGGCCACGCGCTTTAGCACGTCTTCGAGGAAGCCGCCTTCTTGCCCCGCACGGATCATGCTGATCACGAGCTCATCGAAGACTTTCGGGTGTGCGGCCATCGCCTGCGCCAGCCCCGTACCGTCTGCGACTTTCATGCGAACATCGCGCAGCACGCTACTGAGCCGCTTGCTACTACTTTGCCGTTCGAGGATTTCGAGCGAGCGCAGCATCGGCACGCCGGAGTGCAACAAGTCCGCCAGTTGTGCATACGTCGTCGAGAGTTGGCGTTTGCTGACTCCGCTAAAAAAGTAGCCGCCACCCGACTGGCTCGCCGCCGCCTGAACGATGCGGATCGGGAACAACCCGCGGCCATCGAGCATCGTCGCGGCTTCGCGCTCGGACGCCGCCGTGAGCGTACCCGTCTGCTTGGCTCCGGTGCTCGTAAGCGCTTCGTATGTAAAATCGGGCATGATATTCCTGGAGCGTTAGCTAATGTCCCCGGCGGTGGTGCGACCGACTTCGTCGATGGTTGTGGTGCCGTTGAGGATCTTGCGCCAGCCATCGTGACGCAACGTCGACATACCGTTTTTGAGAGCCTCAAGGCGAATGACGTTCGAGTTCACCCGCTGGACGATGAGGTCTTTGATGAAGTCCGTGTTGACGAGCAACTCGTGGATGCCCGTTCGTCCGCGATACCCCGACTGGCGGCACGACCGACAACCCGCCCCCATCTGAAGGCGGACCGGGCTGCCGTCGTCGTTGTGCTTGTGCGGGAAGTCGATCGGCAGTTCTTCGGTCACTGGCACGTATTCCGTACGGCAGTCGGCACAAATCGTTCGCACCAGCCGTTGCGCCAGCACGCCTTCCACCGTCGAAGCGACGAGGAACGGTTCGACTTTCATATCGATGAGGCGAGTAAATGCGCTCGGGGCGTCATTGGTGTGCAGCGTGCTGAACACCATGTGCCCCGTCAGTGATGCCTGAATCGCGGCCTCGGCGGTTTCCAAATCGCGCATTTCGCCGATCAAAATAATGTCGGGGTCGTGCCGCAAGATCGACCGTAACGACGACGCAAACGTCAGCCCGATCTTCGCATGCGTCTGAATCTGGCAGATTCCCGGTTGCTGATACTCGACCGGGTCTTCGACGGTGATGATCTTCGTCGATTCGTCTTTGACTTCGTTGAGTGCGGAATACAGCGTCGTCGATTTCCCCGAACCGGTCGGCCCCGTCACGATGACTATGCCGTGAGGCAGGTCGATCAACTGGCGGAATTTGCGGTCGATTTCGGGCAGGAAGCCGATGCTTTTCAGGCTGAATACCATGCGGCTTTTATCGAGAAGACGCATGACGACGCCTTCGCCGTGAACCATCGGGATGATCGACACGCGAACATCGACTTCGCGCCCCGAGACTCGCATCTTGATGCGGCCGTCTTGCGGCAAACGCTTCTCGGCGATGTTTAGCCGTGCCATGATCTTCAAACGACTGATGATCGCCGACTGAAAGCGATTGATCTCCGCAGGCAGCTTCTGTTCCTGTAGCAAACCGTCGATGCGGTACCGGACCCGCAGCCCGGTTTCTTCGTGTTCGATGTGAATATCGCTCGCTCGTTCGTTCGATGCTTCGACGAGAATCTCGTTCACCAACTTCACGACCGACGCTTCTTGCGCTTGCTTCGCGAGTTCGCTATCGTCGGTCTCCATGTCGTCGAGAAATTCGATGTCCGATTTGCGATCTTCGACGAGGCTACTTACGGTGTCGCCG
>JAYSKW010000382.1:0-1765 GCA_043726085.1 Limnoglobus sp. | reverse complement strand
GTTATTGAGACACTCGCGGGAAGTACTGACCGTTTCGCGTCATTTTGCGACCAAAAATCGACCGTGCGCGCCTTTTCTATGTCACGGCGCGCCTTTTCTGTGTCATTTGCGCGCACTTTTGAGTACGTCCGCGACAGTGTGCAAAAGTCGACTTATGTCAATTAAACCAAAACTTATTGACTTCGAGGAATCGTGTGGGCAAGGCGAAACGGATCCGAACGCGGGTTGTCGATTTTGCGTGCAGAAACGGATTGTGGGTTCACACGAGCGTGCCGTTGGCGTATCCTCGCTGACACGGCTTCTCCTTGCACTCTCCTGGAACGCGAACATGGCTGTCTCTCGTATGGCACGACCTTTCTTCCTCGCTGCGACGGTCGCGGTGGTCATTTCGGTGGCACTCGTTGCGCAGTCGGCGAAGCCGAGCGGGGCGAAGATGGCTGAGGCCGCGAGTGCGTTTCTCGGTACGCTGCCGCCGGAACTTCGCAAGAAAGCGACGTTCGATTACGACGATCCCCACCGCGAAGCGTGGTATTTCACGCCGCAACAAGACAAGCAAAAGAACTTCACCCGCAAGGGCGTTCGCATGGAGGAAATGAACGCCGAGCAGAGGTCTGCCGCAATCGCGATTTTGAAATCCGGCCTGAGCACGAAGGGATACGAACAAGCGACGACGATCATGAGCCTCGAAGGTATCCTTCGCGATTTTGAAGGCACCACCGGCGCGATGACGCGCAATCCGAACTGGTACTTTGTGAGTATCTTCGGCGAACCGTCGAACACCGGCAAATGGGGCTGGCGGCTCGAAGGGCACCACATGTCGATCAATTTCACGCTCGAAAAAGGCGAAGTCGTGGTAGCATCTCCGGTGTTATTCGGCTCGAACCCTGCCGAAGTGAAATCGGGAGATAAGAAAGGTTTGCGCACGTTACCGGAGATCGAAGACCTGGCGAAAGAGTTGATCCAATCGTTGAACGACATTCAGGTGAAAACCGCGAAGCAGGCGAAACAGTTGCCGGAAATCAAGGAAGGCCAAGCCGATGCGGCCGTTGGCGAGATGGTCGGCATTCCCTCGAAATCGTTGACGGCCGAACAGCAAGCGACACTGTGGAAGTTGGTCGAAGCGTATGCGAATCGCCTGCCGGGCGACGTCGCAGCGGACGAACTCAAACGGGTCAAAGACGCAGGTGTGGGCAACGTCTACTTCGCGTACGCCGGTGACACCGCACCGGGCAAAGGCTACACGTATCGCGTTCACGGCCCGAGTTTCGTAGTGGAATTTTTGAACGTGCAAGCCGACGGCCAGAAGAACCCTGCGAACCACATTCACAGTTCGTGGCGACGTCTGCCGAAGGACTTCGTGAAGTAATGCTAACTGGCGATCATTACTGCGTATGCGGGGGTTAGCGGGCCGTGCATTACTGTGAGATGCACCGCCCGCGCGGCTCGACTTTCGCCTGCCCGCCCACATCGCGCCGCCTTCAAAAACGAGCACACTACAGAAAGTCCAAAGCAAATCGCTTTAAGAAATCTATTATTCTTCTTGACATTTCCGTACGCAATGCTCACAATGCCAAAACAACGACAGCGCGACTGTCTTGGCGTCGGCATTCCGATGAGTTTCTTACACTTCCACTATCCTGGTTCTGAAGGAGTCGAACGATGCGAGTTCCCAATTGGTTCGGTAAAATGGGGAAAATGGGGGGGGTAAAATTAGATCGCAGAAGATGCGATTGACACTACTACCCCTCGAAGAGCGAGCGGTTCC
>JAYSKW010000381.1:0-4986 GCA_043726085.1 Limnoglobus sp. | reverse complement strand
CAGAAGGCACTTCGCACCCGAGCCTGTTCAACCCATTCTCGTGGGACTCGGGCAGTGCGCCAGGGAAGTTGTTCCCGCACACCGATCTTCGCCGCGCGGTCACACGCTACTCGGGCACGCAAAGCGACTACGCGCCGACGTTCTTCGGCTTCGGCACACCAATTCCGAACAGCCTGAACGGCTCCGGCTTGCAAAACCCCTCGAACGTCAACCGCGCCTTGGTGACGACGATCAGCAACTCGCTGAACCGTCCGGGCCTGATGCCCAACTACCGCGATTACACCACTCGCGCGCTCACAGTGAGTGCGACTGGCCAATTGGTCGATATGACACCAGCCACCGAGCAGCAGCTTACAAGCACACTCGTTGCGCCGGCTGGCTCACCCACCAACGCAATCAGCGACTTCCCTAATACGACTTCAGCGACGATCACCTCGTTGCGGTCGTTCGTCGCTGCGTTAGGAGCCGTCGATCTCAATCGCCCGCTAGCAGATTATCGTTCGGACACGAACCAAGCGCTCGCACATGCAACGAACGTGGGAACGATGGCGGCTCTCTCCGGTCAAGCGACCATCGACCGGAATAACCTCGCGAGAGAAATCTTCGCACGCTTGATCTTGGCGACAGGTGCGAAAGCCGTGGTGAGCAACGGCCCCTCCGGTGTGAGCATATTGCTTCCAAACCCCTTAACTGGTTACGTTGTTACTAGCGGTACTTTGACGTTCACCGCCACAGTTGCAGACTACGACGTGCTGCGTTACCTCGCACAACTGTCTGCAAACATCGTGGATTACATCGACAACGACGATGTGAGTACGCCGTTCATCTGGAACCCCGATCCGGCTGCGACGATGGGCCTTTTCGATCCGCTCAATTTCGGCCCGACCGCGATCAACGACCGCGTTGTCTTCGGCGTCGAGAAACCGCGATTGGTGATTAACGAAGTCTATTCGGAAGTCACGAACGATGTTGCCGACCGTGGCGCGATGGCAGCGAACAGTAATTTCAAAGTGCGATTCTTCGTCGAATTGCTCAACCCGTCGAACGCGGAGACCGTGGCTTCCACACCACTCGCTGGGTCCGATCCTGTAGCACTCGGTAGCGTGCCACTTCAGTTCGGCACGCACTCGCCTTACCGCATTCAAGTGTTTGACAAAGGCGCACTCGTCCGGACCGATTTGACGACATCAAACAACAACGTACTCGGCAACGTGACGAGTGCAGTTGCCAAAGTGCAAGCCGATAGTAACGACCTGACCAACGCGACTCTGGCACTCGCACAACGCGTCGAACCAAACAATGGCGCGGCGTCCTCCGTGGGACTTAACCGCAATGGCTTCGCTGTCGTCGGACCGCAGGTGGCCCCCGATACGGCGATGCCACCGAACGAATTTGTTCCTACGGACCCATCGCTGCTGACGGGCACGGCGACGCCATTGCAGTACGACATCAACCGCACGAGTGAAGCGAATTTGCAAACGAACGTCCTGGACAAAGTCAAGGATCACGCCGTCTTACTTCGTCGGCTCGCAAATCCGTATATGCCAGAATCGCAGTTCAACCCATACATCACGGTCGATTACATGTCGTATGTCACAGCGAACGATGGCATCCGCGTCGTGCAAGGCCCTGTCGGCTTCCCACTTTTAGGGATGCGCACAATGCCTGCTCCGGGTATTTCGCGCCGTGCGGGTATTGGTCGTGTGCAACCGTACACCGGACAGGAAACTGGGCCCGCAGTTCCGGGTAATCCCCCCGCACCCGCGTTCTTCCCGAACTCGATGACTGTCGGTCAGAGTCCGACTCCCGCTCCGATGGGTCAACCGCGTCAGACATTATTCCGCCACAACGGTCAGACTGCGGGTGCGATGGCATCCGATAGCACGATTCAACTCCCGTTCCAGTGGCTTACACACCTGGACCGACCGTTGATTAATCAAACCGAGTTGCTGACCGTATCGCCGTTCAAGCCTCACGAACTCACGCACCGTTTCGCAACGCCCGCAGCCACGCCAACGTATCAACAGCACGTCGCCCAATGGACGACGGCGAACGTGCCCCTCTATCGTGCGCTCGAACTTTTAGGAACGAAACCGCGAACGTACGACACCCCGTTCGGTGGTCGCGTTGCGGGCAAAATTAATTTGAACATGGTTTGGGATCATCGCGTGATGGAAGCGTTGCTTGATGCAAATGCGAGCAATGGCTTTGTAAACACGGACGTTTACAACACAGCGTCGCCGGCAGATACAACGACGACACTCTGGGGCAAATTGATCAGTAGTCGTACGCCAACATGGGATATGAATTACGTTCCCCAACCCAACCCTACAATCGACGAAGGTGGAACGGATCGACCATTCAAGTCTTTCGGTACGGCATCATTCGCACCCGGTGGATTGTTACCTGGCGGAAGTGGGTTGCAGGATACGATCCTTCGCAGTGGAATGACACCCGGTACGCCTGCAGTCTTCGGAGGCGTGGGTACGCATCCATACCAGAAGGCCGAGATGCTCCGCAAGATGCAGAACAACTTCACGACGACCAGCGACACCTACATGGTCGTCATGACCATCAGTTACTTTGAAGTGCGAAACACGACACTACCGATTAGCACCGGGAACCCTGTTGTGCTCGGTAAAGAAGTCTTCGACGAAATCCCTGGCGACATGCGAGCGAAGTATTGTGCCGTCGTGGATCGCTCGGCGCTGGGGTTAAATATATCAGGAATTGCGAGTGGTTCCTACATCAGTGAAACGGTGGCCAGTGCCACACCCGTCGTTCCTCCACCGCCAATGTCGGTCGTACTTCAGATTCGCGCCCACGGTTACGTCCAACATCCTAAAGGGCTGCCTGGCGAACTCGTGCTCGCGCTCAATTCCGATGGGCGTACGTTCTACATCGCTCCAACAACAGCAAGCCCTTCGGTGTTAAACGATCCCGCAACGACTACCAAAGTTGCGATCGGCACGGGTGCCACGGCCCAGACCGCTACCGTTGGTTCGATCGGTTACGATATCAATGGAAACTCGACGATTGACCTGGGGACCGAGGATTTCAATCCAAATACCGGTATCGCCACGCTGGTAGTTACCGGGATTGCGGGGCCACCGCCAGCAGGCCTGATGATCAGTAACGGCACGCTTGGCAACCCTGGTGCGCAGCCGAACTTCGATGTCGGCAACGCGAACTACCAAGGCGTGGTGCCTTACTTCGGGCGGATCTACCCGCGATAAGGCGTACCGATGGATTTCCCATCTGGTTTTCAAGCCTTCTTCGCCGACGGGAAGGACTTTCTGAAGGGCGTGCGATTTGCCAGGCCGTCGCTGTTCTGGCTGTCGCTCGTGCCCGTTGTGCTCTCCCTTCTCTCGTGGTTTGCGGCGTGGCGACACCGGCGACGGGTGTCGGCGCTCGGCAAACCGGCCACCGTGGCCACACTCCAAACCGAACCGAATCCCCGGCGTTTCTGGGGCATCGTGGCGATGACGTTCGCGTGGCTTTGCCTCACGGTAGGCATGGCCGGACCGCGTTGGGGCATCGGCGACAATCAGGGCGTGGCGGTCGGTCGCGACCTCGTGTTGGTGCTCGATTTTAGCCGAAGCATGTGGGCGGACGACGTAACGGGGCCGAAGCCGGTGCCGCGCTGGGAGGCCGCCGTGGCGGGCGCGAAAGACCTGATCGCCACGCTGCGAAAAAAGGGCGGGCACCGCGTGGGGATCGTGCTGTTCGCCGCACGCTCGAAGCTCATCGTGCCGCTGACCACCGATTACGACCACCTCAATATGCGGCTCGAAGAACTCGATGCCCGCGCCCCGCCCGCCGAGATTCGCCCCACCGACGATGCGATCTCCGGCACGCGGATCGGGGCCGCCCTCGCTGCCGCGACCGAGGCACACGACCCGCGCTTTCCCGGCTATCAGGACATCGTGTTACTCACCGATGCCGACGACCCTGCCGATGACCGCGAGTGGGCGCTCGGCACGAACGCGGCCCGCAAAATGGGCATCCCCGTACACGTGATTGGCATCGGCGACCCGGCCCGTGAGTCGCCATTACTGCGAACGAATGGCGAACTCCTCGAAGCCAGCAGCGCCGATGGCATCCCGACGCCGGTGCAAACGAAACTGCATGAATCGACAGCAAAAGCGATCGCCGACGACGCCAAAGGCACGTACTACGCGGCGCGGCAAGAGCCCATTTCACTCGGCAACTGGTTCCGTGTCCACATCGAACCGAACCCGACAAAAGACGTAGAAGACGATCGCCTACCACAACGCCAAGACCGCGCCGCCGGCTTCCTAATCGCCAGCGCCGCCCTCTTCGCGCTCGCGTGGTGGAACCGGGCATGAGGCGTTAGCGAGCGACGTTGTTAGACGGCGAGGGCGTACTGGGGTAGAATAATTTTTGTCGATGAAATCACAGTCTTGAGGAGATTCCATATGAACCGAATCTTACCGATTGGTGCCGTATCCTCGCATTTTTCGGACGTGCTTGCGGGCATGGTCCCGGCGAAGAATTAATCGTGACGGAACATGGTGAAGCCAAGGCAGTGATCACTCGCACAGAGCGAACGAGTTGGCCGAGCGTTGCCGGCACGGCCAAAGATCGCTCTTTCTGGATGGCTCCAGATTTCGATGCTCCCCCCGAGGACTTCGCGGAATATATGGAGTGAAAGTGCTCCTCGATACTCATACCGCTCTCTGATTTTGGTGGGATGATCCTCGATTGAGTACATATGCAAAATCCGTTATCAGCGACCCGATCGTTCACAATTTTGTGAGCCTCGCCACTCCTTGTGAAGTCGCGATTAAAGTCGTATTTAAGAAGTTGGATATTGGAGGTACGTACTCAGGGTTTTTCCGCCAGCACATGCAACGTACCTTTTTCGATTGGCTCGGATTCACAGAGAATCATTTTGACGGTTTGTTGAACATGCCGAAGCATCACGGCGATCCATTCGATCGCATGATGATTTCTCAATCGCTG
>JAYSKW010000380.1:0-4033 GCA_043726085.1 Limnoglobus sp. | reverse complement strand
CGCCCGATTTGCCCCGCACGACCGGCTTCAAGGCGGTTGCGTTGGCGGACGGCAATCAGCGGCGAACCGGAAAGGATCGTTCGCGTCAGGAACTTCTTCGGGTCGTTTTCGTAAATGATCGACTGGCACTGCGCTTGCAACTGATCGCTCTCAGCAGCCAGATACACGCTCGTTCCCGTGGCTCGGAGTGTCTTGAACGCGGGGCCGTTCGACTTCGGTTGTGCGGTGGCGGGCGACAAGAGCGCCGTCTGAAATTCGATCTCGAGTACCTGGCAAATCAGGTGATCTCTCGTGCCGGAGACATTGATCCGCGTAACTTCGACGTTGTTCGGCACGAGCGGGTTCGAGATCGCAGCGGCGTCGAATCGCTTCATTCTTTTCCCAATCGAAGCGGAACGGGCCGAGCGTGCGGATGCGAACCAGCGCCTTCTCGTGGATACGATTCGATATCGCCACGCCGTCCGAGATGCCACCCATGATCGCCATCATCGCGGCGGGTGGATCTTCGACGACGACCGCTTTTTTGCCGGGTGCAGCCGGTGCCGGTTCGGGTGTCGATGATCCGGGGAAGCCCGATTTACCGTCGGTCCATAGGCTGAAAATAACATTTTCCGACAGCGTCATTTCGCGAACGCCCTGGAAGCCGAGTTCTTTCGTCGGCTTCGCGTTCGGTACCACGGCCACGGGCGGCGCAGTCTTCGGCTTCTTCAGATAAATCTTCATCCCGTCGGCGGTGATCGTCGGCGGCGGCGTGTGCAGTCCGAACGCCATGTCGGCTATCGTTTGCACGCGGAAATCTTCATCGGCGGCCACCGACACTGTCGGCAAACTGCTGCCGCGAATCGGCCGTGGCAGGTTCTCCCGGTTGACGATTTCGACGCTGGCCGATGTCCAGATGTTCGGCCCGTTCGTGTTCGCCTGATCGGGGTGATCGTGCGTGCGATAGAACACTGGGCCGGGCGTTTTGAACACGAACGCCCGGTTCGCATCGGCGGATCGTTGGTTGTTCGTGATGTGTACGCGACCGTTCCGCGGATCGGTGCGGGCGGTGAAGGGGTCGGGTGCCGTGCGCAGTTCCATTCCGACGATCTTCGCCTTGCCGGTCAGCATTTCGCGTTCGGAGCCGATGACTTTGTCGAGTTCGAGAATCGCTTCGTCCGCATGGAGCGTCGTGATCTCGGTGACTTCACCCGGTAGCCGTTCGTGCGGCAATCGTGGCTTCGCGAACATGGCTAAACTGAACGGCGAGAGTCGAACGAATTTACTCGGTTCGTTGCCGAGGTCCGGCCGCCCCGCCGCGAAGACGATGCCATCTTCGCGCATCTCAATTCGCGTCGGATATGCCGACTGGACTTCGGGGCAGTTCTGTCCGAACGCTTCTTTCAGTCGGGTGACGGTCGGCGATTCGCGGTCGCGTAGTGGCGGTGCGGGGCCTTCACGCGGTTCGAGTAATGTGGCGGGCAGTTGCGGGAGACCATCGACGTTACCGAGAAATTGCGCGTAGACGAGGTAAATCGCCCCGAAGGCAATCAACCCGAGTAACAGGAGTAAAATCCGTCGCGGCGTCCACACGATCCGTTTCCCCCGGTCAATCCGCCCGCCGATGCCGCAGTACGACATCGGCCCAACGCCCTTGCAACCCCATCAGCCACTCGACCGCTTCGCGAACCGCCCCATGCCCGCCTGGCTTCGCCGTCACGTAGTGTGCCACATCGCAAACTTCCCCGCACGCATCCGCCACGGCCACGGCCAACCCGCTGCGTAACAAAACAGGCACATCGGCCAAATCATCGCCGATGCTGCATACTTCTTGGGGTCGGCATCCCGTTCGTGTCAGAAGTTCGTCCCACGCGGGCCGTTTATCCGAACGACCCTGCAAAATCGTGTCGATTCCAAGTTCTTTCGCGCGTCGTTCGACTGCAAGCGACGTACGCCCCGATAGAATTGCCACGCGATTACCGTTCTCCTGCCAAAACTTCAACCCCGATCCATCGCGAACGTGAAACCGCTTGATCTCGGCCCCATCGTCGGAATACGCGATGCTGCCATCGGTGAGGACGCCATCGACGTCGAGCAACAGCAAACGGATTTTCGCGGCACGTTCCGCAAGTTCCGTTTTGGGGAGAGCAACAGGCACGGCGACCTCGCTGGCGATTTTGGGTAGCAGGAAAGTGGTTTCGTCACTTTCCACCCACCCCTCCGCGAACTCACTCTCGAATTGCGGAATGAACCTGACCCACCAACGGCTTACGTCCGTTTTTGGTCGAAATACAATCACGCCGGAACCACTCTTCTGCGGTCTTTTTCGGCAAAACTGCGACCAGGCTGTGAACCACACGCATGTGGCAACTTCAATCTTACGGTGCTGGTCGCTCAAACAAGCGCAGAGCGGGACGCGAACTCGTTGCCGAACCGCGTTCGATACCGATCAAATCGGTTATGTCGAGCATACCGATCGGGCGATACTCCGCATCGACGACGGGGACTTCGCTCACTTTGCGGTTTCGCATCAGTTCGATGGCGTCGGTCAGTTTCGCGTGCGTCCGGATCGAGATTGGCGTCTTTGTCATCACTTCGGAAATCGGTCGATCGAACGCGCCATCGCTGTTTCGCTCGAAGAGTTTGGCTAAATCGCTGTCGGTGAAGATGCCGACGATTCGCGAATCGCCATCGACGAGGATGATCGCGCCGGTTCGGCGTCCTTCGTGCTTCCCCCGAGCGAATACTGCACGTACGCTTTCCGTCATCGGCGCGATCCGCAGTTCGTCGCCGCAACGCATATACGGCTCGACCGTGGCGAGTTTCCGCCCCAAACTGCCTGCCGGGTGAACACGGGCGAAATCGTTGGCGGTGAAGCCGCGAAGCTCGGACAGCGTGAACGCGATCGCGTCGCCGAGTGCGATCATTACCGTCGTGCTGGTACTCGGAGCAAGGGAATTCGGGCACGCTTCCGCCACGGGTCCATAGACAATCGCCGCATCCGAATTGGCCGCAAGCGAGCTGGTCGCACTCCCCGTGACGGCCACGACGGCGCTCGCCAGTGGTCGCAAGTTTGGCAACAACCGCAGCAGTTCTTCGCTTTCCCCGCTATGCGAAAGCAGCAATGCCACGTCGTCCGGTGCGACCATGCCGAGATCGCCGTGGACGGCACGAGTGACATCGAGCGCGTACGCACGGGTGCCCGTCGAGTTCAGGGTAGAGACGATTTTCTGCCCGACATCGGCCGATTTGCCGACGCCGGTCACCGCCAGCCTACCCCGACACGCGAGCAAGATCGCAATCACTTGCTCGAATCCCGGCCCGATGCGATCCGCGACAAGGCGCAGCGCGTCGGCCTCCGCGAGAAGTACCTGCCGGCCAAACTCCGCCCGATCGAACGATACTCCGCGAACCGGAGCCAGCGCAGCCATGCGCAAATCCTCAACTAGAGGGGAATTCACATCCCCACGTATACGAAAACAGATCGCGGCGCTGCAACCCCGAACCGTCACTCGCCAACTGGGCCACCTACACGAATGCCATCGGTCAACCGTGCAGAACGCGATCTGACGTAAGTCGGATTTTGCGTCGTGTCGTGGAAGTGTCTCCAAGTGTCGTGAGAATGTCGCGAAGTGTCGTGAGAATGTCTCCAAGTGTCGTGAGAATGTCGCGAAGTGTCGTGAGAATGTCGCCACTTGCGTTGAGTCTCAAATCGAACGCTCTCGACATAAACCACGATTTGAGTGTGAGATACGGCAAACGAAGAGGCAATCGATCCGCGATATTCGATCCCAAAGCGGCACTTTTGAGTCGCGAAAACGGAAAAACACCCGAAATTACGGTTTTTTGAGCCACTTTATTTCTGACTTACGTCGATTCGGATCGCACATCGCGTCTCATGTGAAAACAAATCGACCGCCCGCGTCGCGTTTTGGTAATATCTCGCTTAGGCTACTCTCTCCCCGAAACGATTTCTGCAGGATCACTCATGCCTTCGACGACGAACATCACCAGTATGCTCAAGGAAACGCGGGTGTTCCCCCCATCTGCCGAT
>JAYSKW010000379.1:0-5558 GCA_043726085.1 Limnoglobus sp. | reverse complement strand
CCGCAAACTCCGCGGTTCGGTCTTGGCGATGCGGTCGCGATTGAGGTTCGACAGCGGTTCGTCGGCATGGTGAATGGCAGTCATACGGCAGGCTCCAGCGGCGGGATGTCGCACAGACATTGTGGCCGGAATCCCGGCGATGGCCAATCGCAATTCGGGAAATTCGACGCGCAGACCGATTGTCGCAATTTGCAGTGGGTCGCGTCCGAGCACCAAAGAATTTGTTCCGCATTCGCACACTCAGATATGGTGCTGCGGCTTCACCCACGAATGCGATTCGTCGATTCCACTTTGCTCGGTTCGCGGAAGAATAGCAGGAACACGCCGAGGACGACGAGTGCGCCGATGGCGGGTTGCATCCAGATGCCGGCCCAATCGTGTTTGATTTTGCCGATGGGAGTTGCGAGCGTGTGCGAGTCCATCACCGCACCGGCGAGCATCGTTCCGACGAACGCACCGACGCCCCAGAGGATGAACGCGATGAAGCCTTGGGCCGCCCCGCGCATCCGCTCGGTCGATTCGTCGTTCACGTACAGTTGACCGGCGATGAACAGGAAATCGTAGCAAACGCCGTGGACCAGAATCGCGGCAAAGATCATCACCGTTTGCGGTTCGACATCGGCACTGACACTTCCCGCAAGCAGGAAATAGCGCAACACCCACGCCAGAATGCCGATGGTAATCGTCCACTTGTACCCGAACCGCAGGAGCATGATCGGCAACAAGAACAGGAAGACGACGTCCGACACCTGACCGAGCGTCATACGGGCGGCATACTGTGGCCACGCTAATTCACCGAGGAACACAGACATGTTCACGAAGTAAAAGTAGAGTGGAATACAGATCAGAAACATACAGCCGATGAACACGGCAAACGAGCGTTTTTGCAGTAATGCGAGCGCATCGAGGCCGAGAATCTCGCCGATGGAGACATCCTTGCCGACTTTCTTCGGCGGTGTGTGCGGCAACGTGAACGAGAACAAGCCGAACAGAATCGAGATGCCGCCCGCAAGGTAAAACTGGTCGGCGGTCTTCTCGGCGTGGAGCAGGCTGACGGTCACACCGCCCGCAATCCAACCGACTGCGGAGAGGATTTTGACGCGCGGAAAGTCTTTCTTCGCATCGCGCAAGTGATGCAACGACAACGAGTTGCCGAGTGCGAGCGTCGGTGCGAAACTGATACAGTACAAGATGAGCAACGGGTAGAAGCTGCCGAACGTCTGGGCTTGCGGGATGAGGCAAATGATCGCGCCGCCGAAGAGGCCGAGCACGCCGAGGATCTTTTCCGAAGCGAAGTAACGATCCGCAATCAGGCCGACGAAGAACGGCGAAATCATCGAGCCAATCGCAAGTGCGCCGTACGCGGCCCCGATCTCCTGACCATCGAATTTGAGCTCGCTCAGGTACGCGCCCATACTCGCATACCACGACCCCCAGATGAAATACTGAAGTAACATGAATGCCGAAAGTTGAAGCTTCAACTGCGTTTGCATGGGCGATCCAGAAATGAGTGCGTGTAGAATGAAGCCACGGGCACTGATGGCCCGTGGCGAGGGAGGCGGAGGCAATTTACTTGATACCGTGCATCCACTTTTTGATGATCGGCGAGAGTGCGAGGAGAAGCACGCCCGAACCTAATGCGAAGAAGCCGACGTTGTTGAACACTCCCAATGCCAAGTCGAGAGTCTGCACTGGCGTGGCATCTTTGTCGGCGACGGTTTCGCTCGCGATCCACTTGCCCGCTTGGTGAGCGATCGCCGACGAGAGGAACCAGAACCCCATCATGAAGCCGACGATTTTCGCGGGTGCGAGTTTCGTGACGAGCGAAAGGCCCACCGGCGACAGTGCCAACTCGCCGAGTGTGTGGAACAAGTAGAGCGAGATCAAGAACACTGCTGGCATGACACCGGCAACCGCTGCACCTTTGCCGAGGTTCAGCACCAGGAATCCCGCACCTAACATCAACAAGCCAATGGCGAATTTCACTGGTGCGGAGGGTTCCCAGCCGCTTTTCGCCAACTTGAACCACATCACGGAAAAGATTGGTGCAAACAGCATGATGAAGAAGGCATTGACGGCCTGGAAGTTACTCGTTGTGAACTTCTGTCCGAGTATCGTTTTTTCGACGTTTCGTTCGGTGAAGAGACTGAGTGCGCTGCCGGCCAGTTCAAAAAACGTCCAGAAAATCGCGGTAAAGATGAGGAGCACCACGATCACCCAGATTCGCTGGCGTTCTTCTACGGGATACTGATACGACAAATACAGCATGTAGCTAATCGCTGAGATGCCAACAACTCCGAGTAGCAAATCCATGATGTCGTTTTGATAGATTAGCATGGCAGCGATCGGTATTAACAGAAATGTGCCGAGATAGACCACGATTGGCGCGGGCGCACCGGCAATCGTCTGAATGGAATTCACAGCCGGTTCCGCATGGCCTTCGAGTAGCCCCAGTTTAATCGTGTACAGGAATATCAACAAGCCGACGACCATACCGATGCCCGCACATAGGAAGCCGTAATTCCATCCTTCGAGTTCGCCGATGGTACCGCAGGTTAACGGCGTGAGGAACGCACCGATATTAATACCCATGTAAAAGATCGTGAATGCCCCATCGCGTCGCGGATCGCCTTGTTCGTAGAAACGACCGATCAGGCTGGAGATATTCGGCTTGAAGAAGCCATTGCCGATTACGAGTAGCGCGAGACCTGCGTACAGAATATCTGTGCTTCCTGTGCTAGTCGATAGTGTGAATTGCCCCGCCGCCATGAGAATGGCACCCCAGATAATCGCTTTGCGGAAGCCGAGGATGCGATCCGCCAAGTAACCGCCGAGTAACGGTGTGAGGTAGACCAACGCTCCGTACGCTGCATAAATGCCGTAGGCTGGCTTTTCATCGATACCGAATCCACCCTTCAAAGCTGTTGACGTCAGATACAGCACCAACAACGCGCGCATTCCGTAGTAACTGAACCGCTCCCAGAGTTCGGTCATGAAGAGGAAAAACAACACCTTTGGGTGCATCTTTCGATTCGTGAAAATGACGAACGCTACCCAAGCACTGACCAAAACCCAGGCGGCGATCATCACCTTGTATTCTTCGCGCATGAAGGAACCTCAACGGGAACGAGTTCGCGGACGGGAGGGAGTGGAGCAATCCTAACAATCGGGGGCTTCGCAGGATAGCGGGATTCTCAGAGAAATTCAGGAGTCGATGCGTTCTGCTCGATTTCGCTTGTCCCGGCGGCTTCGGATGTTACCATTGTCGTTACGCCGCTGGGGCGATTGCGTTTTGCGATTCCCACCCTTGCCCGCGGCCCACGGAGCCTTCCACATGTCTCGCTGGTTTGCCACCCTCTGCCTCGTTCCCCTGGTCGTTTTCCCTGCGATTCGGGCCGAAGATAAACCGGCTGCCCCGGTGCGTTCCATCGAACGCAAAGACCCGAAGTTCGATGCGCTCATCGCCCCCGATGCCAAGGTCGAGGAACTCGCAGGAGGGTTCAAATGGTCCGAAGGGCCGGTCTGGGACAAGAAGCATGCGCAGGTGCTGTTCTGCGATATCCCGAACAACATGATCTACAAATGGTCTGAAAAAGAAGGGCTGAAAGAGTTTCTGAAGCCGAGCGGCTACACCGGCAGCGAACCGTTCACGGGGACGGAACCGGGATCGAACGGCTTGGCGTTCCACAAGGACGGGCACCTCGTGCTCTGCCAGCACGGCGACCGTCGCGTGTCCAAACTCGTCGATGGCAAGTTCGTCACACTCGCGGACAAGTTTGAAGGCAAACGCCTCAACAGCCCGAACGATCTGGTGTACCACACCAACGGCGATTTGTACTTCACCGACCCACCGTACGGCCTACCCGGCCAGATGAAAGACCCGAAGAAGGAACTCGACTTCCAGGGCGTGTATCGCCTGAAACCGACCGGCGAACTGACGTTGATGACGAAAGTCATGTCGCGGCCGAACGGCATTGGCTTGTCGCCCGACAACAAAACGCTGTACGTCGCGAACTCGGATCCGGAAATCGCGAACTGGATGAGTTTCCCCGTGAAGGAAGACGGTACGCTCGGCGAGGGCAAGCAGTTCTTCGATAGCACCGACATGGTGAAGGCCAAGAAGCCCGGCCTGCCCGATGGCCTCAAGGTCGATCAGCAGGGGAATATCTGGGCAACGGGGCCGAACGGCGTGTTCGTCTTCGATGCGATGGGTAAGCACCTCGGCAGCATCATCACCAACGACAAGACCGCGAACTGCGGCTTCGGCGACGACGGCAGCACGCTGTACATCACCGCCAACGACAAGCTGATTCGCATCAAAACGAAAGTGAAGGGGTTAGGGTTTTAATCGAGTGAAAAGCCCACGGCTGTTCGTGGGCTTTCGGGAGGAGCATTATGAATCGACGCGATGCGATTAAAGCGACGGCGCTGGCGGCGTTGGCTACGCGGGTGGTGGCCCAGGATGTGCCGCGTGCGCCGGGGTTGACCGTGCGCATGGCGGAGCCGCAGAACTTGGAATCGGCGTTCGGCGACCTTAACAGCGTTGTGACGCCGAACGAGCAGTTCTTCATTCGCAGTCACTTTGCGGTGCCGAAAGTCGATCCGAAGAGTTATCGGCTGATGGTCGAAGGGGCGGTCGAGAACCCGCTGGAACTGACGCTCGAAGACATTCAGGCGATGCCGAGCGTGACGATGCCGCTGACGCTCGAATGCGCGGGCAATGGCCGCGTGTTTCTCGTTCCGGCGTCGCGGGGGCTTCAGTGGCAATTCGGGGCCGTGGGAAATGCCGAGTGGACCGGCGTGCCACTTGCTGCCATACTGGAGAAGGCGAAAGCCAAAGCCAGCGCCGTGGAAGTGATTCTCGTCGGCGCGGACAAAGGGATGATTGCGGGCGATCATCCGACGCCGGGACCGATCGCGTTCGATCGGAGTATTGCCATCGAGAAGGCGAAGAAGCCCGAAGTGATTCTCGCGTACAAACAGAATGGCGAGGCACTCTCCGCCAGCCACGGCTTCCCGTTGCGTGCGGTCATCGGTGGTTGGTACGGCATGGCGTCGGTCAAATGGTTGTCGCGAATCATCGTTACCGAGAAGCCGTACGATGGCTTCTGGCAGACGTTCGATTACGCAACTTACGAACGGCGCGATGGCGGCCTGGCGTCGCTCGTGCCGATCACCGCGATGTTGCCCAAAGCGCAGATCGCGCGCCCGCTGATCGGCGAAGTCGTACCGGCGGGTAAGGCGTACACCGTTCGCGGGTCGGCCTGGGCGGGGGAAGCCTCCGTCGGTAAAGTCGAAGTGAGTCTCGATGGCGGCAAGACGTGGATCGAAGCGAAACTCGTCGGCGAAGCGAAGCCGTTCTGCTGGCAGATGTGGTCCTACAGTTGGGATGTGCCGAACGCGGCGGGGCCTGCGAAATTGCTCTGCCGATGTACCGATGCCGCCGGGAAGGGTCAGCCGGAGAAGCGCGACCCCGACCGCCGAACGTATGCGATTAACCACCTCGTCCCCGTCGAGGTGACGATCCGCTGACACTGCTGGGGAGGTTGCCGCGATGA
>JAYSKW010000378.1:0-4077 GCA_043726085.1 Limnoglobus sp. | reverse complement strand
TACCATAGTTTTGCCAAAACCGATGCTGCACCGGTGGAACTCACGAGTGCGCGCCCCGTGGAGATGGTCAAAGGGGCAGCGCCCGATGCGGATCGCGATGTCGCCACCCCAACTGTCTTCGAGCGTCATCACCACGCCGAGGCTCGCGCACAAATCGCGTGCTTGCACGGCTTTCGTCAGCCCGCCGAACTTGCTGATTTTGATGTTCACTACATCCATCGCGCGATCCGCATGGCCGCGAAGTAGCGGTTCGATGCCGTTAATCACTTCGTCGAGAACGAACGGATGATCGGTGTGACGGCGGACCGTCAGGCACTCTTCGTACGTCAAACAGGGCTGTTCGATGTATACGTCGATGTCGCGTACCGCACGTACCACCCGCAGCGCATCGTGCATTCGCCAGCCGGTGTTGGCATCGGCAACCAGACGATCTCCCGGTGTCAATTGCGCGGCAACGGCGCGAATCCGCTCGATATCGACATCGGCTTCGCCGCCGACTTTCAGTTGAAAGCGGCGATAGCCTTCGGCCCGATACTGCGAAACCTTTGCCGCCATCGCTTCGGGCGACTCTTGCGAAATGGCACGATACAAAACGAAATTTTCGCCGTAACGACCACCGAGCAAAGTGCAGACAGGTTGACCCGTTGCCTTGCCGAGAATGTCCCAACACGCGATGTCGATCCCGGACTTGACGTACTCGTGCCCTTTAAGGGCTGCGTCCATCCGTCGGTTCAACTTGCCGAGTTCGCGCGGATCGTACCCGAGCAAATGCGGCCCCAACTCGGCAATGCCCGCCCGCACGCCATTCGCATACGCCGGAAGATAGAACGGCCCGAGCGGGCAGACTTCGCCCCAACCGGTTATACCGTCATCGGTATCGACGCGAACGATCGTACTGTCGAACAGATCGACCGATTTGCCACCCGACCATTTGTAGTCGCCTTCGCGCAAGGGCAACATCACTTTGTACGCACTGATCGATGTGATCTTCATCGCCGACGATTCCTCGGTGTGTCGATTGGTCATTTATGAACAAAGCCAGGATACTGAACGGAAGCGATTCCACAAATCCGCAAGAGGGCAGCTATGTTCGGTACACGATCCACGATCGTTTCGGCGATCTTCCTCGCGTTGACGGCGAACGCCGGAATCGCTGCGGACACCATAGAACCGACGAAGCCAACATCGCGAACGACGCGCGATATCGAAGGCTGGAAAATTCGCATCGATGACCGGCTTCTGAACGGCCCCGACGAGGAGATGGGCAAACGCAACCTGAAATTCCTCGAAGCGAAGCTAGTTGAGATCAAAGTCGTCGTGCGGGCGGATCGTTTGAAGTTGCTGCAAGCGGTACCGATCGTCGTCGATTTGTCGCACGGGAAACTCAAGTCGATGCAATATCACCCCGGCGCAGGTTGGCTCAAAAACAACGGCTACGCCGAAGACTTGGCGAAGTGCGTCCACATACCCCGCGCGATTGACTTGGCCACGAAACGGAACATCAACGAGCAGCCGTGGGTGATACTTCACGAGTTAGCCCACGCCTATCACGATCGGGAATTGAGCTTCGACGAGCCGCGAATCCTTGCGGCGTACGAGCTTTACATGTCGGAAAAGCGCGGGGAAAAGGTGCTCCTCCACAACGGTAAGCGCGTGAAACATTACGCGATGACGAACCGCATGGAGTTCTTCGCGGAGATGACCGAAGCCTATTTCGGCTCGAACGATTTCTTCCCGTTCAACCGTGCGGAGATGATGGAATCCGAGCCGCGTATCTACGAGTTGATGACCGCGATTTGGAACCCAAAACCATGATGCGCACTCTGTACATCGAACCGCACTTCACCTTCCGATTCACTGAGGAACGCTGGATCGATCGCGTTCACCTCACCGACGTTCCCGCTGGCAAGATCGCCCGTGCGTACCGTTTGGAAGTCTGTATCGCATCTGGCGTGACCGACGAATGCGGTTGGGTGGTGTTCGCTGAAACCGTTCACGTGTCTGCTGGCGATGAATTTATCGTGGTCGTGGAATGAGAGGAGAATCGTTTGCTACCGTTTGAAATCGTGCTGCTATTGTTGGCCTTTTGCGTCGGGTTGGGGATGCTCGCCCGCTACTGCCGGATGCCGTACCCAATCTTACTCGTCGTCGGTGGGCTGATTCTCAGCATGCAACCGTGGGCACCGCGGTTTGAACTCGAGCCGGACATCGTACTATTGTTGTTCCTACCACCACTGCTGTACGCGGGGGCGTTTAATACTTCTTGGAAAGCCTTTCGCTCGAATATCCGCGCCATATCGCTGTTGGCCGTCGGCCTCGTGATGTTCACGACGACCGTTGTGGCGATTGTCGCACACGAGTTCGTTGGCCTGCCGTGGGCGGTCGCGTTCATCCTCGGTGCGATCGTTTCCCCGCCCGATGCCGTCGCAGCCATGGCGATCACGCAGAATGTCAAATTGCCGAAAATCGTGACGACGATTCTCGAAGGCGAAAGCCTCGTCAACGACGCGACCGCACTCGTTGCCTATCGCATGGCAGTGGCCAGCGTGATCGGCGGCGCGTTCTCGCTGAGCGACGCCATCGGGAAGTTCGCAATCGTCAGCGCGGGCGGAATCGCGATGGGGCTGGCAGGCGGCTGGCTGATCATTCGCGTACACCGCTGGATCGACGAGCGGAACCTGGCCGACGCGAAACTGACGATTGCGATCACACTGTTGACGCCGTTCGCGGTCTATTTTCCTGCCGAACATCTGCACGTCTCCGGTGTGCTTGCCGTGGTGACGGCCGGGTTGTGGGTGGGCCACCGCAGCGAAACGATCTTCCGCGTCGATTGGCATCACGAAGCCCGTGCAGTCTGGGAAATGGTCGAGTTTCTGCTGAATAGCCTGATTTTCATTCTGATCGGGTTTCAACTACCGTACGTGCTCGAACATTTGGGCGACCAATACACACTGGTGCAACTGGTGAGCTATGCCACGGTCGTTTCACTGGTCGTGGTCGTGACGCGATTGGTTTGGGTATTCCCCGGTGCGTATCTTCCGCGTTGGCTCGACCGCGTTATTCTCGGTAGTGGCGACCCATACCCGCCGTGGCAATCGGTTGCGGTCGTCGGTTGGACGGGAATGCGCGGCGTCGTTTCACTGGCCGCCGCGATGGCGTTGCCACTGACGCTCTCGCCGGGCGTGCCCTTCCCTGGCCGCGACATCGTGCAATTCCTCACGTTCTGGGTGATCTTCGCCACGCTCGTCGGGCAAGGGCTGACGTTACCAGTTCTCATTCGCTGGTTGGGCGTCGACCGGCAACCCGGTTCGGAAGAGACTGAAAAACCAGAAGAAAACCAATCGTGTTGAACGGGCGTTCCATACGATAAACCGAAACACCCTTAATCCTCTTTCGACTGATACCGATGGAAATCCCTGCCAAAAAGTTCGTGCGACTGCTTTCCCTCGACAGCACGACCGAGCTACGTGCGGCCACGGCGCTCGTCGTTGCCGAGTTGGGAATACGCGACGCGGAGATTGCCGCCGCACTCCAAGAACGGCTCACCGATAAGAATGGCGAGGTTCGGCAACAAGCCATTCGTGCGGTCGGAATGCTGAAAGTCGAGAAGGCTCTTCCGACGTTATTGGAGAAGATCGCCCACGGTGGCAGCGAAGCCTCGATGGCCGCCGAGGCGTGTGCGAAACTCGGTGCGAAGGGGATCAAGGGGCTGCAAGAGCTTCTTCACAAAGTGGTGCCTGGGGTGCGAAAGTACATCACGGCCGCACTCACATCGTGCGGCTCCGAATCGGTTGCGGTAACAGTGTTGCTGGACAAAGACGCGCAGATTGCGGCATCGGCAGCGACCGCGATCATCGCACGAATTCCAGACATGTCACCCGCCGAGAAGTCGGCACTCGCAACCGAGATGGTGACGATTTCCCAAGACAAAAAGCACCCGTTACTCGCGCAGTCCGAAGGTCAAGTCGTGCGAATTCTCGTCGCGCTGAACGACACCGTAGCAGCGGAGGTTTTGTGGGATCGCACGGTGCCACCGCACCCGCACGACGTGCGAGCCATGGCATTGCAAGCCGTCGG
>JAYSKW010000377.1:0-1213 GCA_043726085.1 Limnoglobus sp. | reverse complement strand
ACGCTTCTGCTTCAGCAGTTCGCCCGCACGTTCGGCAAGCAGTTGGGCATCGGTAGGCAACAGGCGAATCGCGGTGTCGTAATCGGCGATCGCCTTCGCCCGGTCGTGCATCGCGAGATACGCTTTCGCTCGATAGCGATACCCACTCGCTACGCGCGGCTGAAACGCGATCGCACGGGTGTAACACTCGACGGCTTCGCGGAAATCGCCTTGCTGGAAGGCGTCGAATCCGCGTTGGAAGTACCCTTGTGCCTCGGTCGACATGCTCGCTCCTACGCGAATTACAGATCGAGCGGCTTCACGCGGGAATTGAAGAAGCGATCTAGCGCCGCTTTGCTCGCGTCGCCGGTCTTCATTCCTTCGGTAAAGTATTTGATGCGCTGATCGTCTCGTCCGTGGGTGAACGATTCGGGCCACGATTTGCCGCGCATCTTCTCCTGAATGCGGTTGTCGCCGATCGATTTTGCGGTTTTCAGTGCCGCTTCGATGTCGCCCTTTTCGAGGATGCGGAAATTTTGATCGGCGTGATGCGCCCAGACGCCCGCAAGGTAGTCGGCCTGTAATTCAAGGCGAATCCCCGAGTTTTCGCCTTCGCGCGCCTTAAATTCGTCCACTTTGCTGTTGTAACCGAGCAAGTTTTGTACGTGGTGGCCGACTTCGTGAGCAATCACGTAGGCTTTGGAGAAGTCCGCCTTCGAGCCACCGAGTTTCGTTTCGAGTTCGTCGAAGAACGACGGATCGAGGTAGACGTGCTTATCGGCGGGGCAATAGAACGGTCCCACAGCCGACGGTGCGAGGCCGCACTGGGTGTTGACCTCATCCGAAAACAGTGTCATCTTCGGTTTTTCGTACGGCTGACGGTAGTTTTCGGGCAACAACTTCCCCCAGACTTTCTCAGTCATCCCAAGAATGGATGCCGAAAATGCTTTCACCTTGTCGTTCGGTGGCGAGCCGGCTTGCTGTTGCTGACCGCGCCCCGCAACTGCCACAGCGACTTGTTTCGCCTGATTCGGGTCGACGCCCAAGAAGTACGCCACGGCCATGATGAGCATCACGCCGATGCCGCCACCCGCCGCCAACGCGGGGCGACGACTGCCGCGCGTGTCTTCGACGTTCTCGCTCTGTTCCTGATCTTCCCACTTCATGATGTTGCTCCTTGCGCGTAAAACAAAACCAACCAATCGACGTTCTTTGCTTTTCCGGTAGCCGCAGG
>JAYSKW010000376.1:0-10453 GCA_043726085.1 Limnoglobus sp. | reverse complement strand
GGGCGACATCCTCGAATTCGACGAAGAAGCGTATATTATTCGCGAAAACACCAACGTCGTACTCACGAAAGATGGCTGGGTGAAGCGCGTCGGGCGGCTATCTTCGATCGAAAGCACGCGCGTTCGCGAAGGCGACGAAGTACTCGCCGTGGCACCGGGCAGCACGCTCGATAGCGTAATCTTCTTTGCCGACGATGGCATCGCGTACACGATGCGAATGAACGAAATTCCCGCCAGTTCCGGCTACGGCGAACCCGTCACGAAGTTCTTCAAGATCAACGACGGTGTGAAGATTATCGCACTCATGACCACCGACCCGCGGTTCACGCCAGTCGATGTTCCGGCGGTCGGCGATACCCCCGTGAAGCCGCACCTGATCGTCGCGACCACGGCGGGGTACGTGCTGCGGTTGCCATTCACGAACTACCGTGCGGAGTCGAGCAAAGCGGGCCGCAAGTACGCGAAGCCCGAAGAAAAAGACAAAGTCTGCATGGTGAAGCGGATCGCCGAAGAGACGGGCGTGATACTCGCCACCGCCGAAGGGCGGCTGATTCACTTCCCGCTCGACGAAGTCAACGCACTCGCGGGTGTCGGCAAAGGCGTGATCGGCATCAAGATCGACGAGGGCGACACGTGCATCGGCGGCGCGCTCGTGACCGAAGGCAAAGTCAACGACTTGAATCAAATCACCGTAGAATTCGATTCCGGCAAAATTGAAGGCTTCAGGCCGGGACTGATCAAACCGCAGACTCGTGGTGGTAAAGGTGAAAAGCCAAGACTGCGTAGCCGAATTAAGCGAGTTGTACCACGAGAAATCGAACTCGCGAACTGGGACGAAGTCGAAGGACGCGCCCCGCCGAAACCGCGAGACGCCGACAAACCCAACGGTACGTTGTTCGAGTGAGGATAAGAACGAAGAGTGTAATCGCGGAGGCCGCAAAGTACCCGGAGAAGAGAAATCATATACTTTACGCAGCTGAAACGGAGACTTCATACAAAGGCGAAAACCTCTTATTCTGGTAGCCGCAGGTCTTTAGCCTGCGTTACTTCCACCGGCAACGACTAAGGGTCGTGGTGAGTCTGCGAAACATGACGGTTCGTACGCCCGGAATGAGCATTCTGGTTGATCGCGTCGCGTCTCGAAGACTCGCCACGACTGGTTTTTTAGGGTAGAAGCCCCACGCAGGCTAAAGACCTGCGGCTACCAGAATAAGAAAAGAATTCATACGTACCCGCGGTCTTTGCACGCTCAGCGGTTAAAAATGCTGGATGTTTCGCCCCGTTTTCCATACGCAGTTGCTTTGAATAGCCATGACCACACCCGCAACGAAATCGAACTACACGACCAGCGACGACATCCAAGTCCTCGAAGGGTTGGAGCCGGTCCGCGTACGGCCGTCGATGTACATCGGCAGCACTGACACGAAGGGGCTGCACCACCTCGTTTGGGAGATTGTCGATAACTGCGTCGACGAATACATCAACGGTTACGCCGACCATATTCAGGTGACGTTGCACAAAGGTGGCGACTCGATCACGGTGCAAGATAACGGCCGTGGCATCCCGATCGACTTGCACCCGAAGTTCAAAATTTCCGGCCTCGAACTCGTACTCACGAAGTTGCACGCGGGGGGCAAGTTCGGCAACAAAGACTCCAACTACTTCTACTCCGGCGGGCTTCACGGCGTCGGCGCTTCGGTCGTGAATGCGCTTTCCAAGAAACTCGTTGCGAACGTGAAGCGCGATGGCTTCGAGTACACACAGTCGTTCTCGAAAGGCATCCCGACAACAAAGCTCGAGAAGGTCGGCCCGTTCCGCGGGCACGGGACGTCGATCCACTTCCGCCCCGACGACACGATTTTCCGCAACACGCATTTCGACGCCGACGTGATTCGCGTTCGCCTCGAAGACATGACGTATATCCACAGTGGGTTGAAGGTCACGTTCAAGAACGAAATCACCGGCGAGACGTTTGAACTCGCGAACCCCGCCGGCCTGCCCGCGTTCCTCGCCAAGCTCGTCGCCGACGCGCAAAAGCCGACCGTCACTCAGGCGATATTCTCTGCCGTGCGTTCGACTGGCGAGCGGATCGAAATCGCGTTGCAGTGGACCGAATCGACCGATGAAACCTTTCGTTCTTATGTCAACGGCATCCGCACCGCCGCCGGTGGCACACACGAAAACGGGCTGAAAGCGGCGATTCGCAAGGCGATCAATAACTACATCGACACGCACGACGAAGCCAAGAAGTCGACGAAGGGCCTGAAGATCACCGCCGACGACATTCGCGAAGGCGTCGTGGCGGTGCTGTCGGTGTTCGTACAGGAGCCGATGTTCCAGGGGCAGACGAAGGAAAAACTCAACAACCCCGAACTCGAAGCGACGATCGATAACTTTATCCGCCCCGCGATGGAAACGTGGCTAAACAACAACAAGAGCATCGCGGACGACATCGTCGGTCGGATCGTGCTTTCGGCGAAGGCGCGGCAAGCCTCGCGCGAGGCAGCTCAAGTCGTGCGGAAGACGCCGGGCAGCCGCCGCGGGAGCCTGCCGGGGAAGCTCGCCGACTGCAAAGCGACCGACCTCGGCGAGAGCGAATTGTTCATCGTCGAAGGCGACTCGGCAGGCGGTTCGGCGAAGCAAGGCCGCAACAACAAGACACAGGCCGTACTTCCGTTACGCGGCAAAATCCTGAACGGCGAAGACCTCTCAACCGCGAAAGTGCTTCTAAACCAGGAGCTTTCGGACCTCGTCAACGCGATCGGCACCGGGGCGGGCGACAAGTTTCACTACGACGGGCTGCGTTACGGGAAGATCATCTTGCTAATGGACGCCGACGCGGATGGCTGCCACATCTGCGCGCTGATCCTCGATTTCTTCTTCCGCCACGCGATCGAACTGATCCGCAAAGGGCACATCTACATCGCGCAACCGCCGCTGTACCGGATCGACGTGGCGAAGGAAACTTTCTGGGCGAAAGACGACGAACATAAAGAAGAAATCATCGCCGGGCTGAAGGGCCGCAAGCACGACATCACTCGCTTCAAAGGCCTCGGAGAGATGCCGTTCCGCGTACTGTCGCAAACAACGCTCGACCCAAAATCGCGCAAGTTGTTGAAGGTCGAGATCAGCGAAAACATCGACGCACACAACACGTTCAAAGATCTACTAGGAAAAGACGCCGAACCCCGCTACGAGTTTATCATGCAGAAGGCGGGGCTGGCGAACCTCGAAGAACTGGACGTGTAGCGGCGGCTGTGGAATTACTGCAATTTGACAACGACTTGATAATCCGCTTCGGCTTGATCGTACTCGCCGATCGCTTTTTTGATTTCGATCAGGTGCTGATTCAATTTTTGCTGGTAAATTTGTGCCAGCGACTCGATCTCTTTCAGGTGCTGCTCGATTTCGACAAAGTACTGTTGTTGCCGAGTCCGGTATCGCATTGAAATGTGTTGTACCTCGCTGGTTAGTGTCACCTTGGATGCATCGAAAGTCGAAATGACTTTCTCTCTCCATTCCATCAAACTGCGAGTAAGCCCTTCGCCAAATCCACTAATTTCACTGATCCTGCTTTCGACAACGTCTTCTGCGGTAAAGATGTTGTTTCTGGCAAGAATCTGCTTTCGGGTCGCCCCGACCTTGTCGATCATTGCATCCGAAATCGAATGGAGGCGTAGGTGACGAATTCTTGCCGCCGCGACTGAGTTCGCAATGATTTGCCTGCACTCGACTTGGTACAACGTAGATAATCCGCGAATGTCGGGTGTAATTCTATTGACGGCAACGCCAAGTTTTCCGTGACGCGCACGGTATTCGAGGGCGGTCGCCGTCCACAATTTTTCCGACTCTTTTAGCTTCTCCATCACGCCTCGACAAATGTTTTTCCTCGCGAAAACTTCCGAATTGAGTTGTTTTGTGTAGATGACTTTGGTTTCTTGATGTATTTGATGGATCGCCTGATCTACTTTGATTTTCAACAGTCGTTCCGAATCCTGGAATTGCATTTGCAACTGTCGGAGTTCAATTTCTAGCTGCTTCTCGACCTTCCATCGCGATTGGATAATTTGTTGAATTTCGCGTTCGGTTCGCTTGCGCTCTTTTAACAGTAACAATCCGCCTTGTTGTTTTAACTTTTCTTTATCCGATTCGGCGCACTGCCCCGCCGCATCCGCACGATTGCGGATTTGTAACAGATGTTTGTCGGCGTTTTGTGCAACCGAGTCCCTAGCGCCCTCGATACTTCGATTCGCTTGCTGGACACGGTTAACAGCTCGACTCGTTTGTCTGGCGGATCGATCAACTTGTATTTCGAGCATTTTGAATTTGATTTTGGCACTCGCATACGGCGAAAATACTAAAAAGAGCGTAATCATGACTGCCGTGACGAATAATACACTAAATCCAAAAAAATAGAATTCCTCATAATACAAGCCCGACGCGCACAAGACGGCACCGCAGAACCCACTTGCGGCCAACACCCGCGCGAATACTCGATGACGACCGCGGTAAGCCGAACAAATTTTCGTTGCCTCTTGCAAAAGCACATTGAGTTCGAGTTCGTGATTATCGCACGCGATCTTCGCTTCTTCCGCAATCCGCATCGATTCGAGTTCTTGATCGACGATCAATTTTAGCTTTCGGATCGTCTCGTCTTTTTCCGTTCGTTCGGCTTCAATCGCGCGGTACTCGGAACGTTCGAAATCGAGGTGCCGTGCTTTATTCTTTTCCCGGTACTCCGCATGAATTGCATCGAGTTTCAATTTGAGATCGTTTTCGGCTATTTTTTCTCGATCAGTAGATTTCTGATCCTCGGCCTTGTGGTTAGATCTCAGGTTGTTCTGACTGGATTGATATTCGGTGTTCAGATAGGTGAGTGATTTCTCTAGTCTCGCTTTTTGTTCCCCTTCACGTCGATCTTGGTTCTCTTTAATTTGGAGTGATCCGGTATAAACAAATGGCTTGCCTACACATGTGATCGACGAGCGATACGTCCTTTGATCGTACTCAAAATTCACAATTTTTGCCGCGTCCAGACGACGCATTACGTCTTGAAGTTTTGTCTCGTCGACCGCAAATGTCGATGCGACGCCCGATGCGCCGTAGTAGTATTCAGGGCCACCTTTCGTGGCCAAACGACACCATACGCAGTCGTTCGCACCCCTCCAGTACTTGTGCCCCGCGTCGGCCTTGCACTCGATCGTAGCTTGTTCCAGTTGCTTCAGCACTGGCAGCCAGTCGGCGGCTTTTGGCCGTGCATTCTTTTCGCTTCCCGGTTCGAACGCACGACGAAACAGCATACCGATTTCTGGCGAGATGTCCGCAAACACAGGCGTATGTGGCGGCGCACCCATTTGCCATGTATGGGCCATCGGCCCTTGAGAGAATCGATACTCGGCAATCAGTTGCTCGAATGACGGATCTCCCTTTCCACCGTAAATCCCGGCATACGGATGTCGCCCCACGAACAGCAACTGGAAAATGAGAACGGCCAAGCCGAACCGGTCGTGATTGTCCGTTCGCGTGAACCCGCTTAGGCTCTTACCTTGCAGTTCCGGCGGAACGTAATGAGGGGTGCCCACTTCGCATAGGTAAAGCTTGCCATTTTTTTGGATTTGAAACGAGTCGCAATCGATCAGTTTAACCAAGGCTTGCTTCGAAACGAACGCATTACTTTGGTTGACATCTCCAACGAGGCACCCTGCTTTATGGACTTCGTCGAACGCCGCCGCCAAGTTGTATGCTGCGCGAACCTGGAATGCCCAAGTCGACTGCGGGAACGATTTCAGCCGCATGATTGGGTTGTAGAGGTGCTGAATCGGCTGACAATCGATCAGACGCGGCATGACGAATCCTGCCACTTCCCGGCCATTTTCGTATCGCAACAGGTCCGTCGGCCACGCGGCGAGATCGAGTAATTGTGGGTTCGCCAACCCGGTCATCACGGTCAATTTTTCTACAGTTTGTAGAGTTGGCGGCTTGAGATAGATCTTCGCAACAAGATTCGGTGCGTTGGCGATCGAGTAGACAGCCCCTTCGCCACCTGCCGCGAGTTGACGGTCGATGGGTACTATGCGTCCATTGTTATCGATCAATCGAGGCAGATTCATTGTTGTCGTATCGCGAAAACCAGGGTTTTATCGTCGTCGGTTCGGTCGTTCACGCGGGGAGAATCGAGGAACTCCCGAAACGGCTCGATCAGCGTTGCCGGATCCATTTCGGCACGCAAACGTTCGAAAAACGGCTGGAAAAACCCACTGTGCGGTCGGCGTGTGGCGAAGTCGAGCGCTAGACGTTGCAGCCCATCGGTGAGTAAGGCGAGTTCGCAAATGCTTTCCGACACCGTTTCGAATTGGATCGCCTCGCGGAATCGGTCTTCCGTGAGGAAGTCCGTCGCATTCGCATATTCAGACGGCTCCGGCCAGAAGACCGTAAGAAATTCTTCGCCGCTCCCGATGACGATGGCGCCGTCCCCGAGTTGTGCGAACGTCGCCATCGTCGGACCGATCACGCAGAGTAGTACGGTACAAGCGAGTTCGCGCGGGACGGTAAGCAATCGTTCGGCTTCCGCAATGACTGCGTCCCGCACCGTTGCAAAGAGTTCGACGATCTCATCGCGATTCGCCAATTTTTCCGGCGTGATATTCGGAACGCGACTGACCAACTCATCGCAGACGAGCGCCGCACCGATCTCCGAATGGGCCGCGCTACCCGCCCCATCCGCCACCGCGATCACTAGCCACTCGGCAGATTCGCCGAACTCCTGGTATCGGAAAGCATCTTGGCATGGCGTGTTTCGCGTGCGATGCGACGTTCCCGTACAGCGATCTCCAAGAACGGCCCACTTTGAGATAGGCGTCACAGACTCGCCCAACCTGTAGGTGCCGTGAGCTTGACTTGATCTTCTTGTCCCGGCGTCGAGTGTGAAACACTTCGCTGCGATTGCGACAACCAGACGAACATTTCCCGAAAGCTGTAACCTTTCAGGTGAAGTGGTTCTCGAACCGAAATTTGTTTGAGAATGTCGAAGTTCGCCCCTTCGACACCCACGGCGAAGAATGCGAATTTCTTGTTCTTCTCGCCTTCCCGAACTTTCTCCGCCGCTACCTTCCAAGCATCGGTCGGCTCGCCATCCGTAATGAAGAAAATCCATGGCCGATAATAGTGTAGGCCATTTTGTTTGTAGAGTGTTTTGCGTTCCTCGATCGCATCGATCGCTTGCAGAATCGCGGCCCCCATTCTTGTATCACCGTTTGTAGTGAGCGTGGGGGCCGTAAATTGACTTGCGGATATAAACGGAACCACCGTTTGCACAGAACCGCCGAAAGTGATCACTGAAACTTCCACTCGTTGCATGGCGAGCGAATCGGTCAGCAAGTCCGCTTGATAAGCTTTTAATCCCTCGTTCACTTTGTCGATTCGAGTTGTACCCCCAGAGACGGCACGGAACGTTTGGCCATCCTGTTGGAAGGTGTAGCCCAAATCTTTTCCAACATCGCTAACGATGGTGGACATCGAGTCCGAAACATCGATCAATAGCACGCAGGGACATCGGGGTTCTGGGTTTGTAGCAAGTTCTACGCTGGCAAACGGCGACTGTTCAGCCACGGTGTCTCCTTTTTCAAACGATAGTTCTGATTGCAATGATAGCAAACTTCGCTCGAAAGTAAAAGATTCCCATCACCACGCGGAGCCGATGCTTCTACCGGCGAGGTCGTAGCCGCCGGCGGCGGTGACTTTGACTTTGATGAAGTCGCCGGAACGGAGATTTTCCCCCTACAAGCGGACTTCGCAGTCGACGGTCGTCCGTGGGATTTGATTCGGCCTCACCCACACGATTTCGCGAAGTCAAAAAATCCAAGACGATCCGACGTAAGTCGGAATTCATGACGTGCGCGAAGTGTCGTGAAAGTGTCTCCAAGTGTCGTGAGAATGTCGTACTCGGTCGATTTTGTGTCGTGGTCGGTCGATTTTGTGTTGCGTCCGGTCGATTTTTGGTCGCTATTTGCGCCGGTTCTCGAAACGACCCCTTTCGACATAACCCACGACAAGAGTTCGATATCCGGAATACGAATCAGTGGATCGCGATCAAAAAGAGGCCATTTTGGGGTCTCAAAACCCGAAAAACACCCGAAAAACCAGTTTTTGAGACTCTGCAATTCCGACTTACGTCGATTCGGACTGGCGAATGCGGTACCTTAGATGTGTGTATTGCTAACCATCACTCGTGTTGCCAGACCTCTCCCCAAAAGGCCACTCCCATGCTGTCTCGTCGTTTGTTTCTCGGTTCCACAGCCATTGCGGCTGCGCCGCTCGTGCTGTCTCGTACGGTGCGGGCTGCCGAAAATTCCAAGCTCAACCTCGGCTTCATCGGTGTTGGCACTATGGGGCGGGGGCACCTCGGCGGGTTCCTGAACCGCAAGGATGTCGAAGTCGTGGCGGTCTGCGATGTCGTCAAGGATCGCCTCGATAGTGCGGTTAAGACCGTGGAAGCGAAGTATGCCGACCGCAAGAAATCGGGCACCTGGGCGGGGGTGAAAGCCTACTCGGACTTCCGCGAATTGCTCGATCTAAAGGGCCTCGATGCGGTGGTGATCGCCACGCCGGACCACTGGCACGCGATTCCCTGCGTACTCGCCGCGCGGGCCGGCAAACACATTTATTGCGAGAAACCGCTGACGCAGAACATCGCCGACGGCCGCTGGATCGTCAACGAAGTGAAGAAAGCGGGTGTCGTCTTTCAGACCGGTAGCCAGCAACGCAGCGAGTTCGGCAACCGCTTCCGCGCCGCAGTCGAGATGATCTGGAACGGCTGGATCGGCAACGTCAAAACCGTGCGCATCGGCGTTGGTTCCCCCGCAAAAGCGTGCGATTTACCCACGCAAGAGGTGCCACCCGGTACCGACTGGGACTTCTGGCAAGGCCCCGCCCCCGAGCGCGGCTACAACGAAATCCTTTGCCCCAAAGGCGTGCATAACCACTTCCCGAAGTGGCGTGACTATCGCGATTACGCTGGCGGACTGCTCGCAGACATGGGCGCACACCACTTCGACATCGCCCAATGGGCGCTCAAGATGGATCGCTCCGGACCGGTCGAGATCGTGCCGCCGACCGACCCGAAGAAAGATTCGGGCTTGAAGTACATTTACGCGAACGGCACCGTGATGATCCACAACGAGTTTGAAGGCACGGCGGGCGCGGATTGCCTGTTCGAAGGCACCGAAGGCACGATTACCGTCGGTCGTGGGCAACTCGACGTGAAACTAGCGAACGGCTCGAAAGCGGGCTTCCCGGATAAGCCGAAGCAGGTGATGGCGTCAGTCGATCACAAGCAGAATTGGCTCGCGGCCATCGCAGCCGGCAAGCCCGAAATGTGCATCTGTCCGCCGGAAATCGGCCATCGATCGGCGTCGATTTGCCACCTCGGGAACATCGGCTACCGCCTGCGAAAACCGCTGAAGTGGAACCCCGAAACCGAGACGTTCGCGGACAACGAAGAGGCCAACAAACTCCTAAGCCGCGAGCCGCGTGCGAAGTGGAAGATCTAGTTTTTCAGATCGGCGAGCGAGTACATCGCTCGCCGGATCGCGGTTGCGCGGCCGGTCGTTTCGTCGATGTCGACGATCGCACCGGCGAGTCGCACATCGCCGGTGGCGACGTCGAAAGCGGTTGGGATGAACGTGCGTGCGGTTTGAATGACGCGGTCGCTGCGTCGCCCGAGGACGCTTTCGTAGGGGCCAGTCATGCCGACATCGCACTGGAACGCGGTACCTTTCGGCAAAATTTGTTCGTCGGCCGTCGGCACATGCGTGTGCGTACCGAGCACGGCGGAAACGCGGCCATCGAGGTAGTAACCGAGTTGATATTTATCCGCCGTCGCCTCTGCATGAACATCGACGAGGATCGTTTTCACATCTGCGGGTAATACCGCCAACACGCGATCGATCGCAGCAAACGGGCAATCGACGGGCCGCATAAAAGTGCGTCCCATCAGCGATATTACCGCGACGGACACTCCGCTGGCAGTCGCGATAATCACGTGATCACGGCCCGGCGCTTCCGTGGGATAGTTCGCGGGTTTGCAGATCGGTTCCATCGACTTCGTTAACACGTCGGCGATGTCGAACTTCTTGTAAATATGATCGCCGAGCGTGAAGGCATCGACGCCCGCCGCCTTCAGCTGACGGTAGGTGCTAGGCGTAATCCCGGAGCCACCAGAGGCATTCTCCGCATTGACGACGATGCAATCGAGACGCTCGCGTTCTCGCAAAACTGGCACCGCCGCTTTGACGATTTCGACGCCAGGAGTGCCGACGATGTCGCCAACGAACAGAATCCGCATGGTGTTCATTTCCCACCGGGACAAGCCCGGTGGCTCGTCGGTGCGTTATCGGGCGATGTCGGTCGAACGCAGTTCGCGGATGACGGTCACTTTGATTTCGCCGGGGTAATC
>JAYSKW010000375.1:0-4822 GCA_043726085.1 Limnoglobus sp. | reverse complement strand
GCGTGCCGATGGCAGCGGTAACACGAGATTGTCCCAATCGATTTTCGTTCGCGGAACAGGCAATGATCCGAGCCGCGTTTCGATATCGACGCGATCCTTAGCGGGTATTTTGTCTTCGATCCATTTCGCCAACGTGCGATTCCAGACGTGGCTCTGATACGCGGCCAAATACAGCCCTTGCAGTTCCATATTCAGCCGTTCGATCGCTCCGCGAAAGTCGGTTGGGTTCGCGCACAAGTGATCGATCGCATAGCGCGAACTCCCCTTGCCGCACTGCTGACGGCACGCCTGCCAGTCGCCCCAGTGGCGGTTCAACATCGACTTTTCGCGCTTCTGGCTCGCGCGGTCGAACTCGTACGGTGCCGTTAACGCCAGCCGCAATGCGGACTCGAATCGCGCGTGCATCATTTCCATCGCGAGGAACGTCGTGCCGTGGATGACCGAGCCGAAGCGCTGGTCGTCGAAGTAGTTCGGCAAGCCGACGGTTCGGACTTCCTTGATCGTGAATTCCATCGCTTTCACGGCAGTTGCGGAAAGCTCGCGGACGGTGATCGCGAAGCGATTGTCGCGAATCTGGTCCGAAGTAAACGGCTCGTGCGCGTGGCCGAGAAATGTCACCAACATGCGTTGGTGTTCGAGGTTTTTCTTCGGGCCGTTTTCAATCGTGATGAATTGCGTCGTGTTCGCGTGGCGATCTTTCAGCCCGCCGAAACTGATCCGTTGCGGCGAAATATGCCACCGCTGACGGATTATCGAAATCGCATCGGGAGTCGTCCAACCCGACTTCGCTAAACGGTAGAGCGCGAACGCCCCCGATGGTTGTGGCACGACGTCGGTTAATTCTTCGACGGAGAAATCTTCCGGCGATTGTTTAAGTTTCATTCCATAATCATACGAACTTCGCAGATACTCTCACGGTTTAGGCTGTGTGGTCAGCGTCCCTTGGGGCACGCGCGTGGCGTTCGGCGGGATCGGCTGCGTGGGAACGGGCTTGCGAACCCACTCACCTTGTGGCGCGAGATTTTGCGGGCCGATCGGCAATTGCCCCGGCAACGGTGCGGGGTCGTCGTTGATCGGCAAACTGGGTCCGATCCAGTCGGCATTGGGCACCGCACTGGCAATATCGTTCAACAACTCGGCGATCGTCGTAATCGTGACGGGGTTCATCGGCAACGAGAAGTGACCGGAGCCAGGTACTTGTATCGTGCCCGATTCGCGCGGCGATAATCCAGCGAGGAAGCCGTTCGGATTCAACACGACGCGCCGGCCGACTTGGAAATCGTTCGGGTTCATTTGCGTCGTTGGCAAATAGACGGGGGCAATTTGCACCAACGCATCGACCGGTAGGCCATCGGCAGAAAGCCGATCCGCGATGCCATCGACGATCCCCGCACCGAAACTATAACCGACCAGCACGATCTTCGGGTTCGCTTCCTCGCGATTCAATCGACGAATTTCTTTCTCGAACAACGCACCGTGAAACAACTCGCCGCTATAAATTTTCGTGAAGCCGTACTCGTTGAGTTTTCCACGAAGTTGGTTCAAGTCCGCCAAGATTAACGGGTCGTTGCCGTTGATTAAGAACGTGTAGACTTGCGAGCGTTGTTCACCGCATAGTGCCGTATTTTGCAACGGCTCGATCACGGGCCGAATCGCTTGGAGGTGGCAACTCGTACAGCCGCTGAAGCCGAGAACCAGCGATGCGACTACGAGTAAGCACGAACTTCGGTCCATCGTAAAACCCTCTAAACCGCGTCTCTTCGCTCCCTTCTAATAATCGGCAGGATTGCGCAAATCGGGTGAATCGATTCAAACTACCAACGCGACGGACGCATTCGATTGTTCTGAAATTTCCGGTCGCGCAGGCGGGGTAACTTAGGGAGTTTCAAATCGCGACTTCGCGGCCGGTTTTCACCGATTCGCATTCGCGATAGCACATGACGAGCGCATCGCGGGCCAACTTCCCGCTCAGTAAGTCGGACTCGCGGCCACTTTGGACGCTGTCCACGGCCGCCTGAATTTCCGCCGCAAATGCCGAGATCGGGTCGCCACCCCCGTCGAGTTGCGGCGCTTCGGATTGGCCATCGGCGGTGAGGAGCGTGAGTGCGACACCGCCCGAATCGTAGAGCAATGTCGCCTGTTCGAGATAGATTTCGAAGCCGTGCGCGAATGGCCGACCGGGCATCGAGAGCGCTCCACTCGAACACGTCACCGATGGGCCGCCGGGGCCGTAAAGGTACTGCGTCGTGAGGTAACTGACCGACCCATTCGGTTCGACGACGCCGGTAGAAAATACCGCACGCGGTACGCCGCAAACGAGGCCGATAAAGTGCGTGTCGTGGACGTGCAGATCGATCGCGGGGCCACCGGTCTTCGACGAATCGCCGATCTCCGCCGACCAGTTCGGCTTCGCAATAATCCGCTTGAAATGCGCACCTAACAGCTTGCCATACTTTCCACTACGGATCGTGTCGGCGGCGAAGGCGAACTCGGGAAAGAACGACAACACGTGCGCGACCATCAGGAGTTTCCCCGATGCGTTCGCCGACGCCAACATCGCATCGGCTTGTTCGGGAAGCAGCGAAATCGCCTTCTCCACAAGCACATGCTTGCCCGCTTTTAACGCCGCAATCGCCGTCGCCGGATGTTGGTCGGTTGTGTTGCAGATGTCGATGAGGTCGATATTCGGGTCGGCCAACATCGCGTCCAGCGAGTCGTAAGTCCGAATGCCCGTAAGATCGACATGCCCCGGCTCGGGGCCGAAGTTCCCGCGTGTCGCCGTCCAGTCGCCGGCAAGTTTTTTCGCATCGCGGCTACAAATCGCCACCACCTTCGCACCCCGCAACCGCAACGCCGCAAGGTAATGGATGCGCCCCATGAAGCCAACACCCGCAATGCCGATCCGGATCATTTTTGAAACTCCATGTGACCATCCGATGAACCCGTTCCCGCGTTCGATCATCCTATCGAGAATGGATTCCGTATGACAAATCGAAATCGTCAGCGATGGATCGCAAACAGAGCATGGAGTGTTTTGTTGTGATGACGGATTGCGACGCAAATTTAGCAGACAGGATTCGAGAGGCACACATAGATCCGCGAACGGTGGAAGAACTCGTCTCACTCGCTCTGAGCGAACAGGACGAAAATGCGTCGTGGGATATCGTGGTGATGTTGCATCTTCGTGGCACGCGAGAGGTATTCGACGCCGCACGTTCACTTTGCCATAGCCGTTGTACTGCCGAACAAACGCTCGGTGCGAATATCCTCGGGCAGTTGGGAGTTCCCGAACACTCGTTCCCCGACGAATCTGTGGACATCCTCCTCACGCTCACTCAACCAGACCGAGACGCGGATGTTCTGGACGCCGCTTGCTTCGCGTTGGGGCACATTCACGAGCCACGGTCAATTCCGTCAATATGCAATCTGGCAAGCCATTCGAGCATGGAAGTGCGATACGCAGTCGCGTACGCACTGGGAGGATTTACAGACGAATTCGCCATCGATACGCTGATTTCACTCACAAGGGATCCGGAAGAATCGGTCCGAGATTGGGCAATGTTCGCTCTCGGTTCGCAATGTGAAGTCGATACACCGGAAATCCGCAACACTCTTTTTCACGGCACCGGCGATCAATCCGAAGTCGTTCGCGGCGAAGCGTTAGTAGGACTTGCCAGTCGGCACGATGATCGCGTGATCGAACCGATCAATCAAGAACTACTAGCTTGGGAAACCGCTAGATATCCGCACTTTGCAAGCGATGCAGCGGAAGCAATCGCGTCGCCGAAATTGCTACCAGCCTTGTTGCGAATCAAGGAGAGAATCGATTCGCGCGATACTCGATTCGATGAAGCGATTCGACGGTGTTCTGCTCGATCTCTACCGAATATGGAATGAAAGTATGGAAGCTGTGATCTTCGTCGGCATTCCGGCGGCGGGCAAATCGACGTTCTATAAGGAGCGTTTTTTCACGACGCACATGCGGATAAACCTCGACATGCTCAAGACCCGGAAGCGCGAGAAGCGGTTCGTCGATGTCTGCATCGAAGCGAAACAGCGATTCGTCGTCGACAACACGAACCCGACGCGAGCGAACCGCCTCGTTTACATCGAGGCGGCGAAAGAGGCGGGTTTCCAAGTCGTTTGCTACTACTTGCAGTCGATTGTCGAAGAGTGCAAGAAGCGGAACGATCAACGACCGCAGATACAGTACGTGCCAGTAGAGGCCATCCTCGGTACGGCGGGCCGCATGGAATTTCCTGCAAAAGACGAGGGGTTCGACGAGATGTACTACGTGAAAATCGGCGTCGCCAACACGTTTATCGTTGAGGAGTGGAGCGATGAAGTTCGATGAACTCGACGCAAAAATGCGAGTGTTTGAAACGGCGCACGATCACTGCGTGCTGCCGGGGTTGTACATGGTCGCCCGGCTCGATGGCCGTGGCTTCACGCGATTGACGAAAGAAACGCATTCGTTTGAAGCTCCTTTCGACGTGCGATTTCGCGACATAATGCTGGCCACCGTCGAACACCTGATGTCCGCGTGCGGCTTTCACGTGGTCTTCGGCTACACGCAGAGCGACGAGATCTCGCTTTTGTTCGCGCTCGATGAGAACAGCTTTGGGCGGAAACTCCGCAAGTTGCAATCGATACTTTCCGGCGAAGCGAGTGCGAAGTTTTCGCTGCTGTTGGGGTCGATGGGGGTGTTCGATTGTCGCATCGCACAACTGCCATCCGCAGGTCACGTCGTCGACTATTTTCGCTGGCGGAACGAAGACGCGCACCGCAATTCCCTGAACGCCCACAGCTATTGGCAACTCCG
>JAYSKW010000374.1:0-10484 GCA_043726085.1 Limnoglobus sp. | reverse complement strand
CTTTTGCGAGTTTGTCGGCACGGCCACTGGCGCGGGCGATTTTGTCTTGCACTTCTTGCGAGTTCAGCATGTGCAGAATCATCGCGAGGCTCGCCTCGTTGACGCGCTCGCACTCGCACGCACTGATTCGCTGTGGCCGACCGAAGACATCGAGGAAGTACGACGAAAACGACTCGTCGGGCAGCATAATCGCGCGTTGCGGCGAGTTCGTGTCGTTCGGCAAACCGGGGAACTGCGAGGGGCTATCGGTCACTTTGCAGACGGCATCGAAGACGACTTCGGCGGCGAGACGCTTCGGGTAATAGCGTGCGTACGACTGCTTGTCGGACTTGTTGAACTCGTTCGGTGCGGCACTCAGTTGGTACGTGCGGCTCTTGCAGATCGTCTTCACCAACGACTTCAACGAAAATTTGTTCTCGATGAAATTCGCAGCTAGCGCGTTCAGAAGTTCGGGATTGGACGGTGGGTTCGTCACGCGCATGTCGTCGATTGGGTCAACGATACCTCTACCAAAGAAGTGCGCCCAATAGCGGTTCGCCACGGTACGAGCGAAGAACGGGTTCGCGGGGTTCGTCATCCAGTCGGCCAATTGTTCACGGGGGTCGTCGTTGCCATCGACTACGACGGCTTCGGCGTCGAGCGGCTTGAGCGGGGCGGTTTTGTTCGTGCGTTTGTTCGTGACGGAGCCGTTGGATCGCACGTAAATCAGTTGCTTGCGATCCTGATTATTGTTGTTCGATCCCGGCGTCGCAATCGCTTTTTTACCGACGCGACCAAAGAACGCGGCCATGCCCCAGTAGTCGTCCTGGCTCCACTTTTCGTACGGGTGGTGGTGGCAGTTCGCGCACGCCATGCGTTGGCCGAGGAACACCTGCGAAAGATCGTCGACGAAGTTCTCGGCGGTGGCGACCTCTTTGTACCATACTGTTGTCGGCGATTTCACTTCGTCGCCACTCGAACAGATGATGTCTCGTGCGAATTTGTCGTACGGCATATCGGTGGCGATCGCATCGCGAATCCAAGCATGAAACGCGAACGTTCCCGTCGCGCGGCTCGGCTGCCCGCGGCGCTTCACCCGCAACACATCGGCCCATTTATTCGCGAAGTAATAACTGAACTCGGGCGTTTCGACGAGGCGGTCGATCAGTTTGTCGCGCTTATCGGCGGCGACATCGGCCATGTACGCAGCCACCGCCGCGGGTGCGGGCAATGAGCCTGTCACATCCAGATACGCACGGCGAATAAACTGCTCGTCGGTGCAAATCTCCGATGGCACGATGCCGAGTTCGCGCCATTTCTGGCTGGTGAAATTGTCGACGACGGTGTTGGCCGCGAAGTTAAAGTTCGGGGCGACGCCGGGGCGTGGCACGATCGCGCGGAAGACGTTGACCTGCCCACTGAAGCGGACCATCACGCCGGCTTGGCCCGTCATCGAAAGCGTTTGGACGAGGCCCGATTCGTTGACCGTCGCCACTTCCGTCTCGTTCGTTTCAAACTGACAACGGCGCGTCACATCTTCGATGGTGCCATCGGAATAGTGTGCGTGGACGGCCAGTTGCTGCCGGGCTTGTCGGTCGAGAACTCGCGAGTTCGGGTAGACGACGATCTTCGCAATCGTCGGGTCGGTCGCGGTGCCGTACGGCATACCGGTGGCGATCCAGCGACGGAGAATCTTGTATTCCTCGGAGCCGACATCCATTTTCTTGCCGCCGCCGTGCGGGACTTGACCCGACGACTTCGTGAGAAACAGCGAGGTATCCGGCGCGGCGGGGAACAGCCGACGGCCCCGTGATTCCTTCAGCAACGTGGTGTAATCGAGTTCGGGATCGAAGCCGAGCAGCGACAACCGGAAGCCGTTCTGCCCCTGAATTTTGCCGTGGCAACCGCCCGAATTGCAACTCATCTTCGTCAGAATCGGCTCGATTTGGTTGTTGAAGTTCAACGGTCGCGGCGTCTCCATCGCTTCGACGATCGTGGGGATTTTCGTCGTCAGTCCGCCGTACGTGGCGACGATTTCCGCACGGCCATTCGCCAACGGGAAGACGCGGCCATCGGCGTTGACGCGGATGATACTCGCATCGGAGACGCTGTACTTCACGGCAGAAGTCAAATCGACCGAGCGATTGTTCGGCAGCTTGCCATCGATGAGCAATTGCGGCGCATCGTCGGAACCGCGTACGGTCAGTTGGGCCGGGAACGCGACGATTTCCGCCGGGGTTGGCAATGTCTCCGCCGCATTCGCAATGACGAATGCACTGAAAAACAAGCCCAAAGTGAGTAGGGTGCGCATAGCAAGGGGTCTTCAGGTGGGATGAGTCGCGTGCGGTAACCGACGCCCGATGTGCGTTGGCACACCGGGCAATGCCATTATAGCAGTTCTTTGACCGGCTCGCGGTCGTCCAGGACGTACATCGGGCGACCCGCGCCGTTCGGGAACGTCATCGCGGGGTCGATGCCGATGGCGCGATACAGCGTGCTCATGACTTGCGGCACGGTGTAGGCGCGATCTTTCGGGCGTTCGCCCTTCGCGTTCGTCGCGCCGACGGCTTGGCCCATTTTGAGGCCGCCACCCGCCACGAGTGCGCCCATTGCGGGCGACCAGTGATCGCGGCCCGCATTCGTATTCACCTTCGGCGTGCGGCCAAATTCGCCCCACATCACGGTCACGACATCGTCTTGCATTCCGCGATCGTGCAGGTCTTGAATCAGGTTCGCAATCGCTTGATCGACCTTCGGAAGTTGCTTCTTCAAGGTGGTGAAGTTGCCGCTGTGCGTGTCCCAGCCACCGATAGAGAGCGTCACGAAACCGACGCCCACTTCGATCAGCCGTCGTGCCGTCAGGAACTGCTCGACGCCCTTGTAGCGTTCGCGAACTTTGGCATCTTCCTTCTCGATGTTGAGCGCATTGCGGACGACGCCACTCGACACCATTTCGAGGGCGCGTTCGGTGTAACTATCGATGCCAACCATCGTTCCGGACGCATCAATTTCGCGTCGGGTATCGTCGAACGATTCGAGGAGGTTGCGGCGGTTATCGAGGCGATCCGAATTGACGCCGTTGGCCAACCTCAAGTTGGAATTGCCAGGGCCGCTCGGCGTGAATGGTCGGTGCGAGACGCCGAGGTACCCCGGTTCGGTACCACGCGACATGCCGCGCAGGCTGACGTATGGCGGGACCGCACCCGACGATTCGCTGCGGAGTTTCGAGATGACCGAGCCGAACGACGGGTGGCCGGCGGTCGCGTTGACGTGCTCCGGGTAACCGGTCGTGACCAGCGAATCGCTGTGTTCGTCGACCGAGGTGAGCGAGCGAACGACCGCGAGTTTGTCGAACATCTTCGCCTGCATCGGGAAGTGTTCGCAGATCTGCACGCCGGGCACATTCGTCGAAATCGGCTTGAAATCGCCGCGAATCTCGACGGGCGCATCGGGCTTGAGATCGTACATATCGAGGTGCGACGGTCCGCCAGGCAGGTAGATGAAGATCGCCGACTTCATCCGGCTACCGCTATCTTGCTTCTTCGCAGCGGCCTGCGCCCGCATCGCGTCGGCGAGCGTCAGCGTGGCCCCGAAGGCACCGATCTTCAACATTTCGCGACGCGAAACGCCATCGCAAAATCGCTGGCCAGCCGAACCGAGGAACTGCAACATGCCGAACTCCGATGAATGGGAAACGAGCAGGTAGGTGAGGTTAGACGCAACCGATGAGACGTCTCTCATCATTAAACACGAGAGCCTGTGAATAGTTTCGTCTGGATTTCCACTTCAGTCAACAAGAATTTTAACGAGACAGTTTGTTAGCCCGACGCACCAGCGAGCCAGCGAGGGAAACCCGCATCACCCACACGAACACCAACAGTCAAAAAATCGGAGACGATGCGACGTAAGTCGACTTTTGCGACGTACGCAGAAGTGTCTCGAAGTGTCGTGAAAGTGTCTCCAAGTGTCGTGAGAATGTCGCGTGATGTCGTGAGAGTGTCGCCAAGTGTCGTGAACGTGTCGCCACTTGCGCCGATCCTCGACTCGAGAGCATTCGACGTAACCCACTATTTCAGTCGTAGATACGGCAAACAGATCAGTTGTTTGCGATCAAAAAAGCGTCTATTTGGACCTCAAAAACCGAAAAAACACCCCAAAAAACAGTTTGGGAGCGTCCGCAATTTTGACTTGCGTCGATTCGGAGAGGCGGAAATCAGACTATTTCACCTTCCCCGGTGGCGGGTAGTTCTTCGCCGCGTCGTCGAGGACGAGCACCCAATCGGTGAGTTCACCTTTGTTCGGCGAGAGAAATTCGCGTTCGCCATCGTTGGGATATTCGCCGATCCGCGTTGCGACTCCGGTACGCGGGTCGTACCAACTCGCCGTTACCTGCTTCCCCCGAATGGCCGACATTTTGACTTTGAAGGCTCGCCCGATTGGCACGTAAACCATCGCAAACGTGCCATCGGTATCGCGGGTGGCCACGAATCGCCGCGTACCGGCACCGGGTACCGAAGTCGCAACGCGGTCGGTGACAATGATCGAATCGTCCGGGATCCGCGAGAGAATCGGCCGCGATTCGATGAGCCGTCGCCCGTGGATCATCTGGTTCGCACCCGGTTCGTCAATCGCTTCCGTCCAAGGCATTAGCGGGGCATTGATCTCGGCAACGCCCGGCTTCCAGAACGGCCAAATACTATGGTGCCCGTAGGTGTGGCCGCACGCCCCGCTGAACAAGTTCCAGTACAGCGGCCTGCGGACATCGGCCGCGGTCGAGTGCCCGAGACCTTTCGCGTTGAACGAAACGGGGTGGCCTTCGTAGATCGGCTCGCCATCGATCACCGGCTTGATCGGCGTGCGATCGTAGTCGATTTTCGTTTGGTCATAGCGCCCCGTGAACTCTGCCACGTGGCCGTTCTGCCGCATATTGAAGCTCAGCCAGGCATCGTCTTGAAACCACTTCGACGAGCCCGTTCCGCCGTTCGGGTGAAACGTCAAAATGTGCGTCCCGTCACCGGATACGATGCCGCGCGCCATGGCTCGGATCGTCTCTTTTTGTACATCGGAATCGACCGAACGATCACCGCCAAGAACCCAGACAACGCCCTTGTTCTTGTAGCGTTTGCCGAGCCAGTTCCCGTAAACTTCGGCATTAACCTTGTTGAAGATCGGCGGCGTGCCGTCTTTCGATTTGTCGTGCCAATAACGGCCCCAAGTGGGCAGGAAGGCGACGGTGATGCCGCGTGCATTGGCCGCATCGACAACGTGGTCAACGTGGTCCCAATAGTCGTTGGCGGGGCCGTCCTTGGTAGCCGGTTTCGTCGGGTCGAGGTCGGTGAATGGCAGATGACCGTAAGCATTCGGCACGCTGTGGCCATCGAACTCCGCAATCGCAACCGCCTGGATGACGGTAAAGCCTTGCTTCGCCCGTTTGTCGAGATACCGATCGACGTCTTCGCGGTTCAGCCGATGGAAAATCTCCCATGCCGTATCGGCGAGCCAAAAGAACGGTTTGTTGTCTGCGGTAACCAGGAATCGACCGTTTTCGCTCACTTTGATTGCCGGAAACGGCTCGGCGGCAGTTGCCGTACTCGCAACGAGAACGATCGTCAGAAGCATCGGGAAGAAGCGAAGCATGACGGTCCTTTTGTGAAAGCCGGGGCACGCCGCTTACTTTTTCTCTGGCACCCACGTTTCCAGATACATACCGTTGCTGGTTGTGGATTCAAGTTGCGTGGGGCGCGGTTTGTCGGCGGGGCCGTAGCAGAACTGGAGTCGATCGTCTTTTTTCGCGTAGAGGCCGTGATACTTTTCACCTTTTCGCGGGCCGGACAACACGTTCCACTCGAACGTCATCAGTTTCGGATTCAGCACCAGTTCCGCAGAAATTAACCGTACGTGTTCGTCTTTCGCTTTGTCGAGCACTTTGTACAAGCGATATTCGCCATCCTTGATGACCAGCGTGAAATCGTCGGCCTGCCACTTGGGGAGTTGTTCGCGGCCATCGCACAAGATCGAAACCGGCTTCCAGAACCCAACGAGTTTCTCCGCATCGGCAGCCGGTTCCGCAGCAAACGCCGCCGAAGCGAGTAACAGAACAACGAGTGAAACACGAAACATGGGAATACTCCGGGATTGCATCGAACGCGGCGGGTTATGATCGGATGGTGTTGCAGTGTCAACCGCAGATGGGCGTGCGAACCGTATAACGATCACATGAACAGCAGCCCGGATTTGATCGTGATTGGCGGCGGCATCATCGGCTTGACCTCCGCGTATGTTCTGGCGAATGCCGGGGTTCAGATCGCGGTTTATGACCGTAGCGATTTCGGCCGGGAAGCCTCGTGGGCCGGTGCGGGCATCATCCCCCCCGGCGATCCGCTTCGTACTGCCACGCCATACGACCACCTACGGGCGCTCGGTGCGGTCGGGATGCCGATCCTCTCTGCGGAATTACGCGAACTCACCGGTATCGATAACGGTTACTTGCGCAGTGGCGGCATCGATTTCCTACAAGCCAGCGACGACTACGTGATACCGCTCTGGCAGCAGGAAGCGATTCGCTACGAAGCCCTATCTGTTGGCCAACTCGCATCGCGTGAAGCGAATATCGCGTCGCCAGTCGGCTCGCCGTACTACCTCCCCGATATGGCGCAAGTCCGCAACCCGCGGCACCTGCGGGCACTGATCGCGGGCTGCGAACGCATCGGTGTCGAACTCCACGCGAATTGTGGACTGGAACACTTTCTCGTCGATGGCGACCGCATAACGGGCGTGCAACTCAGTACGGGCGAAGTTGCAACGGCGGGGCAATACCTGCTCGCATCGGGGGCGTGGAGCGGCGCGATACTGCAACCGTTCGGCTGCACGCCCGGCGTCGTGCCGGTGCTCGGCCAGATTGCGCTTTTGCAAACGAACGCGGACGTGTTGAAGTCGATCTTGCTGTTCGGCAAAGAGTATCTCGTACCGCGTGGCGACGGGCGGATTCTGATCGGTTCGACCGAGGAACCCGAGGCCGGTTTCGAGAAGCGAACGACACCAGAAGGCATCGAATCGCTATTGGCATTCGCAAACCATCTCATCCCAGCGTTACGCGAAGCGAAGCTCGAAACGGCGTGGTGCGGCTTGCGGCCCGGCTCGCCGGACGGGATGCCGTTCATCGGCCCGGTGCCAAATGTGCGTAACCTCTTTGCGGCCATCGGCCACTACCGCTCCGGGGTACAACTCTCGATTGGCACCGCACAATTCGTGAAGGAACTCATCATGGGCGACGTACCGTGCGTGCCAATGTCGTCGTTCGCATTGGACCGAAAAGCCGGTCGCATGGCTCGCACCGCGTTTCGTTCGTGAGAGTTTCCCGATTTCTCGTTTGTCGCCACGTGCGGAGTTTGATGAAATACGGAGATGCCAATGAACACGCACCGCGAAAAGCTGACGCAACTGACCGACGACTTCGACTGGCTGGAGGGGCACTGCCGCCGAGAGCCGGAGTTGGCCCGCCACGCGGAGCACCTGCACCTCGCAGCGGCGCTGGCGCGAAACATCATCGGCGGGGCGCTGGAACAGCAACCGCCACGGCCGTTGCACCTCGCCGTAGTCGGCGGGGCCGGCGCGGGGAAAAGCACCGTCGCGAACTTCCTCGCGGGCACTCCCATCGCCGATGCGAACCCGCAAGCCGGGTATACCCGTCACCCCACCGCCTACCTGCCCGCAACCGGCGCGATGCCGTGGCCATCGTACCTCGGCTTCCTCGGGAACTTGCGAAAGCTGACCGACACCCAGCCTGCGAGCCTCGATGAAGATGTGTATCAAGTGCAGCGGATCCCGGCCCGGGAAGGGGCGAGCGAACCGCTGCAAGATTACATCATCTGGGACTGCCCCGACATGACGACGTGGGCATCGTCGGGGTACATTTCGCGGCTGATGGAAGTCTCGGCGCTCGCCGACGTCATCGTCTACGTCGCGTCCGATGAACGTTACAACGACGAAGTGCCGACGCAGTATTTGCAGATGCTAATCGAAGCAGGCAAAGCCGTCATCGTCTGCATCACGAAGATGCGCGAAGCCGATGCCACGCCGATGATCGAACACTTCCGCAAGGAAGTGCTGGCGAAGCGAACGAACGAAAACCAGAGCGCGATCCCGCCGATACCGGTGCTCGCGATTCCGAACCTCACGAAGGAAGAGCGTGCCGACCCGGCTGGGGCGGGTGCAAGGTATCGCATCACGCTGATTAACCACGTGCTCGCGCTTTGTCCGACACTCGAAGAAGCCCGCGAACGCACCGTGCGGAATGCGGTGCAATACCTCGAAAAGGCATCGGAGAGTTTGCTCTCGATTGCATCGAACGACCTCGCCGAACTCGATCACTGGAAAGCCACCGTCAAAGCGGGCCGCACCCAATTCGAGGAACGCTATCGTCGCGAATACCTCGCCGGCGAGCCGTTCCGGCGCTTCGACCGCACCCGCGAACAGTTGCTCGGTATGCTTGAACTGCCCGCCGGGTTGCGCTACTTGAGTGCCGCGTTCGCGCTGCTTCGCGCACCGTATTCGTACTTTCGCGAGTTCCTGATCAAACTCGCGGGAACATCCGAAGTCCCACCGTTACCCGAACAGGCGGTGTTACGGACGGGGTTCGATGCCTGGATCGACACGCTGCGTGCCGAGGCGCTGAAACGCGGCACCGGCCATCCGGTCTGGAAGCAGATCGCGAACTCGTTCGACGCCGGTTTGAAGAATCAGGCGCTCGTTCCGTTCGAGGCCGCCGTGCGACAATTCGAGTTGAAAGAAGGCGACGAACTCGAACAGGCCGGGCGATCGCTTACGGATCGGTTGGCGCAACAACCGATCATTCTCGGCGGCGTTCGCTTCGCGAAAGTGTCGTTCGACGTTCTCGCAATTGCGCTCGTTCTCTGGCTGACGTGGCTACCGAGTTGGTACCATTTGTTGCTGATTCCGCTCGCCGTGTCGATTACACATCAAATCTTCGAGTGGATCGTGCGCGGGACCGTTGAGGCAGCGAGATTCCGCGCGAGGAACAAACGCGAGAGCCTGCTCGGTGCGCATCTCACCGGCCCCGTTTCCGAGTGGCTGCAAGCGAAACCGCTCTCGGAAGGATCGTCGATCGAGCGTCTGCAATCGGTGTTGCGGCGCGTCCCCGAGAACATCCGCGAACTCGCGGTGATCGTCAAACCCCACCCCGCGACGAACGCTCCATGATTACCGTGACGCTGCAACAGACGTTCCTCCGCACGCTGTCCCCCTTGTTGCGAAGCCTGGAAAAGCCGCTGCGAAGCTGGCTCGATGGACGACGTAAACACCCGGTGTCGCTCGTTCAACGCGCGGAACTCGAAGGGCTGGCTGAGGATTTGCGCCGAAAATCGGACGCACTCGATGTCGAACGCCCGTTGCTTGTCGTGATATTGATGGGCGGTACCGGCGTGGGAAAATCGACGCTGATGAACGCGCTCGCCGGCGCGGCCGTCGCCCAAGCCTCGTTCACGCGGCCGACCACACGCGACCCCGTCGTTTACTTCCACCAATCGGTAAACCCCGACCGCCTCGACCCTGCGCTACGGCTCTGTCGGCTCGTGCGGCACAACCAGGAATCGCTCGCGCAGAAGGTGATCGTCGATACGCCCGACGTCGATAGTAACGATCTCAAAAACCGCGAGACGCTGAAAGAATTGTTGCCGGTCGCCGACGTGGTGCTTTACGTCGGTTCGCAGGAAAAGTATCACGATCAGATCGGTTGGGATCTGTTCAAGGAACAACGACAACGGCGAGCGTTCGCGTTCGTTATCAACAAATGGGACCGTTGCCTGCAAGACGACGCGAAGGGCGTACGACCCGACGACGACTTGATTGCGGACCTGACGCGGGAAGGTTTCGCATCGCCGAAGCTGTTCCGCACGACGGCGCAATTCTGGCTCGATGCCACCGCAAACGGCGAGACACTTCCGCCGAAGAACCTGCCTCCCGGCGAACAATTCTCCGAGTTGGTCGAATGGCTCGAACGCGGCCTGACGCATTTGGAAATCGAGTCCGTAAAGGCACGCGGGGTCGGTCAGTTGCTCGCGCAATCGCGGAACGCGGTCGAAGCGGTGATGCCGCCCGAACTCGAAGCGCAAGCCGACAAGACCCGCGAATCGTGGCGATTAGTCTTAGCCGATGAGGCGCGGATCGGGGCCGAGGTGCTGGTCAGCACGCTCGAACCGCATCAGAAAGAGATCGAGCACCAGTTCCGCGTCCGTGGTCAGTCGCGCTTTCGTGGGTTGATGGCCGCATACCTCGGCGTCGGCGCGAAGCTGCGAAACGCAGGCAGCACGTTGCGAACGCGGGTGCCGTTCGTGCCGCGCATTGGCACCACCGAACCGGTCAAAAATGTGCAAATCGACCTTTCGACATTCGCACGCGATTGTGCGCGGTCCGCCGGGGAGCGCGTACTCGACCGGCGCACACCGGCACTCGTGAACCGGCTCTTGCTCGATGCCGACCAGCGCGGG
>JAYSKW010000373.1:0-1220 GCA_043726085.1 Limnoglobus sp. | reverse complement strand
CGTTGAAGGCGAAGTATCCGCAGTTCGACCTCGACGACGTTGGCATTCTCATCACCGTCGGCGAAGACGAAAAACGCTCGTCGTATATTCGCTACGACGACCTCGCCACATCGGCGGGCGAACGCGGTGCGGAGCGACAGACCATTTTCCAGGGCGAAGGCAAGCTGATACGCGAAGTGTTGTTCCTCACGGAAAGTAAAACGAAGCCCGTCGTCGTCTTCACGCAAGGCAGTGGCGAACTCGAACTAACGCCCGCACCGCAAGGGAACAAACTGACCGCTGCGCCGCGGCCTGCGACCGAACTCAAGGCGTTGCTCGAGAAGAACTACGTCGAAGTGAGGACGTGGACGCCGGACCTCAAAGATTCGAAAATCCCCGACGACGCCACTGCAGTTGTCATCGCCGACCCGAAATCGACGATCCCGCCCGAAGGTGTCGCGAGCATTCGCAAGTACATGACCGAACCGCGAGCCGATGGCAAAAAAGGCAAGCTGATCGTGCTGACCAGCCCATACACCAACGCGACGGGTAAGGGCGTCGCCGACACGGGACTCGAAGGATTGCTCGCGGAATTTCAGGTGAAACTCGGCAAAGAGTTCCTGCTCGGACGACCCGCTCAAGGGCTGAGTTACGCCGATGTGATCGCCGTGCCGAACCCCGATCTCGTTCGTGCGAACAACCCGTTGGCGATGGCGTATCAACTCGACCAGAAGCCGCTGCTCCTCAGCGAGTGCCGCGAGATCGAACCGGTCGATGCCGTCCCGGGGGCACCACCCGCACCGTTTAAGGCGGAGTGGTTGTTCGCCACGTATCCGCCGAACCGCATCACCTGGATCGACCCCGATACGGCGACGAACCCCGCACAAACGCTCGCACTGTTAACGCAACCGGGTAACGAAGATCTCGCACGGAAAATGCAACCGACGAACCGCGGCAGCCGTCTCATCGGTGCGATTGTCAGCGAAGGGCCGACGCCGCGGATGGTCGTCGTCGGTTGCGGGGCGAGTTTCGGCGATGCCAGCGCCCGACGCCAGCGCGGCGTCGAGCCGCCGACCGAACTCGTGGCCATCGCGCTGAACTGGTTGCGTGACCGGCCGACGGTGAATATCGCGAACAAGACGTACGGCAAATACACCATGTCCAAAACCGCCGATGGGTTTCGATTGTTTTGGCTTCCGTTCGGGTTGATCCTCGTCGCCGTCGTCGGTCTCGGCGCGAGC
>JAYSKW010000372.1:0-2800 GCA_043726085.1 Limnoglobus sp. | reverse complement strand
ATCGCCGACGCCGTCGCCGTTGACATCCGCACCCGATGCGACGGCACCGCCGCGGAAATTGACATCGTCGATGCCGAAGAAATCGGCGATCAGCGCCTGAGTCGCACCATCGTAAACGCGCACCCGTGCGCCACCGCCATTGTCCGGCGTGATGATCGCATCGGCTTTGCCGTCGCCCGTGACATCGGCAAGCGCGACGTTCACGCCACCGAGGAACGACGCCTCGAATGCTTCGAGCGAATACAGTTGCTTTTGCGTCGCGCCATCGAATATCAGCACCGGCCCGAACGCGCCCGGCCCGACGCCGATGATGATATCGGCAATACCATCGCCGTTGACATCGCCCATCGCGGCGCGAGTGCCACCCACGGAATTCGGGTACGGGTTGAGATCGAATTTTGGATTGCCGTTACTGTCGAAGATGCGTACCGGTCCCGCAACGCCAATCGTGCCGACCGCAAACGAAGCGTTCTTCCCGCCCGGTGTGCCGAACACGATACCTGTGACCGTCTTGCCATCGGCAACAGTGAACGAGCGCAGTCCGATCGTGACGCCATTCAAACCGACGTAACTCGCCGAATGCGTGCCGTTCGGAATGCCGGTCAGGACGAGGTTCCCGTTCGCGTCGGTGGTCTTTGTCAGGTCGACAGTCCCGTTGGAATCGAGATCGATTTGGATCGTCGCGTTCGGAATGCCGCTTTCGTCAAATTCTTGCACGCCATTGGAATTGACATCAACGAAGGCTCCGATCGCCACGATTGCCGACTTCGTTAACCCCAGATCGAGCGAGTCATTGAAATTGGGGTAGGGGTAGGCCTGCCCCGGCAACACTCCCACACGCGGTTGGAATCCCTCTGGTGGTTCCGCAATCGGCGGGTACAGAGTCGGCTGTCGGAACCCGCCCACGAATTGAGCATACGCCGTTTGCGTTGCCGTGAATCCTGCGCGCGACGTCGCGACCGTGTATGAGCCATCGGGCAGATCGGTGAAGGCGTACTTGCCGTTCGCATCGCTCGTCGTCGTTCGGTCAATCGTGCCATCGCTGTTGAGGTCGAGCGTGACGGTTGCTCCGGCTAGAATCACTTCCGGCAGTGGCCCACCGACAACCGCACCGACAACTTGCCCGAAAACACCATCTACGTCTCTGTCTTCAAAGGTCGTGCCGGTGATTTCGCCGAACGGTTTCAGTTGGATATTCACGCCCGTAACGGCTTTGCCACCGGTAATGGTGAAGGTGGTGGGGCCGTTGACGACGAAGCCACGATCCGCGAACGAAGTCGCAACTGCCGTGTAGGTGCCATCGGGCAGACTGGCGACGGCGAAATTTCCGAAGCGATTCGTTCGTGCGGTAACCACCAGTTTCGATGCGGTATCGAAGATGTTTACGCGTGCGCCGTCGTAGGTATTGCTGACCAAGTCGCGGCTGATGCCCGTATCTCCGGCATCGGGTTTCCCGTTATCGTTGACATCGAGGTAGACCGTACCACTCGCGATCCCGCCCGCCCGGACGAGACCGAAGAAAAGTGGATTGCTGGGGAATTTCGGGAGTTCAAGCATCTGGCCGGGCACTTCGCCGTTTGTATCGTTCAAGATTCCGATCGGATAGGGCGAAGTCGTCGTCGAGATGAAGCCGGCCTTCGAGACGCGAATCTTGTGGCTACCATCGGGGACATCGGTAAAGGAATATTCGCCCGATGCATCGGAAGTGGTGGTTCGTTCGTAAGTGCCATCGCCACCGATGTCGAGTTCGACGGTGACACCCGCAACCGACGCTTCCGTAGGCGGCGCTCCGACATACGCCGCAACAACTTGCGCGTAAAAGCCATCGAGGTTTACATCCTCGAACGTGCTACCCGTTAAAGTGGCGTTGGGCACATCGCGGGCTTCGAGGCATTCCGTAAAGAGTCGGTGGCGGGACGATGACATCTGGCACCTCAAATTTCAGAACAGCATGGGCGACTGGAACTAAGACGTACGTCAAACTCGATTCAATTGTTTGTATTCCGTCCCCAGCAAAAGCGCATTTGCGAGGGATCAATCCTCATTCACTCAAAGGCTGCTCGTTAACCGTGCGTTTGAGGCGAGATCGCGTAAACTGTTCGGCATGAGGAACAGCGTCACCCCCGACCGCGATGAGTGCATCGAGCAAGCGTACTTCTTTCGCATGTGCCGCGAACGGATCGCGGACAACATCCCCGCACAAGAAATCCTCGCGCGTGCCGACGAGGAACTGCTGGCCACAACGAAACTGCCGATGGCGGTGCAATTCCTGAGCGCAGAGTTACGCCATACGGGTTTGCTCGCTAGTGGTTTCGCCCGGCTGCCGCACTACTTCACGCCGTTCCAAACCTTCGTCGTCGCGCAAGCCGAACTCGACGGACGCAAGTTCTCGATGCCCGCTGCTTTCCTCGTTCTCGAACGGGAAGCCGCATACAAAGCGAACCAGCCGACGCCACCAGGGTTGTTCGTCTTTCACTTCGAGACGATCGCCCGCAACCGCCTCGGTTACGACGATGGCTTGAAAGCCTCCGCCGGCGATCCATTCTTCGATGGTTACTGGAGCGATTACATCGACCTCGTGAAACGCCAGGTCGGCACGTTCGATTTCAGCGATTTGGTGTACGTGCGTTCGGAGTTGTACGTCATCGACCAGCGGCGTTCGCGTCCGAACTACGAACCGCCCGTGCCACCGTTATTTGCCGAGAAAGAAGGGAAGATCGCGAAGGCCAGCCGTGGCCGCGACCCGTTGTTCCTATTTGCCGCACTGCAACGGCAACTCGGTTACCCCGAAGTGCCGAAG
>JAYSKW010000371.1:0-2307 GCA_043726085.1 Limnoglobus sp. | reverse complement strand
CGTCCGGTTAATCAGCACGCCGCCGTGCGGGGCAATCAGGTCAGGCATTCGTCACTCCGTAAAGGTTTCGATCGCTATCACCATTCGACATTCGATGGCTTCAAATCACGTATTGAAGTCCCTGGCCCGCTTCGACGAGCATGCTCAGGGACGTCCGTTCGAGTATCTCTTGTTGGGCCTTCGCGACTTTTTCCCAGACACCGCGAAGCGTCGTCGTCAGGCTCGAGGCATCGCCGCCGTTGCGGTTGATGGGCCGATTCGTGCCTTTCTGCGTCGGTTCGGTTCGGTCAATCGTGTCGATAATATCCGCAAGGGTAATGTCGTCCGGCGAACGGGCGAGTTGATAGCCTCCCGCTGCGCCGCGAGTACTGTAAATCAGTCCCGAACCTTTCAATTGAAGCAGAATCATCACGAGGAACCGCTGTGGAATGCCCTGTTTCTCGGCGATGTCGATCAGACGAACCGGGTGCGGATCTCCGTGACGCGCCGCCAGTTCCAGCATGGCCAGGCACGCATATTCGTCTTTCGCGGAGAACAACATCCACACGCTCCCAATAGCGGTTCCGAACTAAATTCCTGCCCCGTCTTTGACTTCGATCACGTGAAGGCCGCATTCTTTCTTGACGTTCCCCGCCCATCGTCCCGAGCGATCGTCCTCACCCGCGTGGATCGCACGCGTACACGGCCAGCAACCGATACTCGGGTAGTCCTGGTCGTGTAGCGGGTTGTAGGGCACGTCGTTCTTGTGTATGAATCCCCAGACTTCCTTCTTCGTCCAGTTCAGCAGCGGGTTCACCTTCACGACCTGGAACTTCGCGTCCCACTGCACGACGTCGGCTTTGCCACGATCGCTCGTTTGATCCTTGCGAATCGCCGAAATCCAGGCCGCCGGGTTGTAGTGCGCCATCGCGTCGCGGAGCGGCTTCACTTTGCGGTCGAAGCAGCACTGATCGGGGCGAAGCGTGTACAGCGGCCCGCCATGTTCGGCTTCGTAATCGGCCACCGTCGTTTCGGGAAGTATGTAAACGACCTCAATGCCGTAGCGGGCCTTAATCCGTTCGCGAAGCTCGAGCGTTTCGGCGAACTGATAGCCCGTTTCGAGATTAATCATCGTCACCGACGGCTCGATCTCGGCGAGCATATGCATGATGCAACAGCCCTCGGCACCGAACGCCGTGGCCATCAAGAGCCGCGGGTGAAATTCCTTAACCGCCCAGCGCAGAATGGTTTGCGGCGACGCCACCGCTAGTTCGCGGGCCGCCATCGCAATCGTTTCGTCGGACATTCTCGCGACAGCCATCGGCACCGTCCCCTCTGTACACGATCAAGTACACTCTATCTTTATCAGCATTATAAACATTAAAACAAGACCGCCACACAATCATTCGTTGTGGGGCGGTCTCGGTTAAACGTTTCCGTTGTCGTACTGTGTCGTAATATCCTTCACGTATCATCCGAGACTGCCCGCATTCCGTTCATTTGCAACGAAAACCGCCCGCACGACTTGCCCTATCGCCAAAATGGAGACACACTTCGCCATTCCCTTCGAGGTGGCGATCATGACTTGGAAACGTGCGTTCATAGTGGCGACTTTCGTGAGTTTACTCACGGGGACGCTTCTCACGAGCAAGCCTTCGGACGTCGAGGCGATGATCCGCATCGGCAAGAAAGCGGCAGGTAAGATCGAATCCGCATTACCCGAAGCCCGCATTGCGTCGGGTCCGTTGGCGGCATTTCGCGCCGGAGATGCGTTGCCGATCGAAGAACGAGTCCGCGTGCGAATTCAGACCGAGAAAGCGATGGCGGGTGCCGACATCGTTGCGGTCGCGATGCCAACGATAGGCGAGGTGAAGCTGAAAGGCATCGTCCGCGATGCCGCCCAGAAGCGCCGGGCGGTCGAAATCGCCAACAGCACCGCCGGCGTCGAAGTCGTCATCGACGAACTGGCGGTGCCGGAGAAATAACTGGTTTTTGTTACCCTTCGCCATTTCCAATCCTGGCATCGCGTGCGTCGCTCCTAGAATGACTGTGGTCGAGGCATTCCCACACTCTTCAGGAGATTCTCACAATGGCACACACGCTACCGGCGTTGCCGTACGCATTCGATGCGCTGGAACCCCACATCGACGCGAAGACGATGGAAATTCACAGCCAAAAGCACCACAAGGCCTACGTCGACAACCTCAACAACGCGTTGAAGGATCATGCTGAACTGGCCGCGCACGATATCGTCAGCCTGTTGCGGAACATCAAGAGCGTCCCCGAGGCGATCCGCCCGGCGGTCATCAACAACGGTGGCGGGCACCA
>JAYSKW010000370.1:0-8976 GCA_043726085.1 Limnoglobus sp. | reverse complement strand
CACGGCGACACGGCGCTGCAAAACGACATGACGTTCCTGCGCGGCATCCAGCACCTCGACGCCGGCCCACGCAACGCCGCGAGCTTCGTGCTCTGCGATGAACTCGTCGCGGCGTAATAGCAAATCTGGCTCCCTCCCCGATTGCGGGGAGGGGGGACTGGCGGCCCGTTTCACCCTTCAATACTAGGAGATTTCCGATGTCCACGATCTTGAACGATCTCGCCTCCTCTGCGAATCTGAAACAGACATTACCGCCGCAAAGCTACTCGGAAAACCTCGATGGCGACCCGGTCGATCTGATCGCCTCCGACGGTTGCGGCTTCGCCGTGCTTCTGCTGGGTCCACTCGGCGTCGGCACGACGCTCGCTGCGAAGTTGCAAGAATCGAGCGACCTCGTCACGTTCGTCGATGTGCCGAACGGCGCGTTCGCCACGTTCACGACCGGCGTGGATACGCATCTGCTCCGCTTCACGCGAACGCGTCGTTACGTCCGAATGCGGCTCACCCTCAGCGGCACCGCCGACCTCTGCGCCGCGATCGGCCAACAGCGCAAGGAACTTTTGTAGCCACCGGAAGTTTCGCCACGGATTTTTTGTAGCTGGGGTCTGTGACCCCGGTTGTCTCACCGGCCTCATAGAGGCCAGCTACACAAGAAATCAAATGCCTTACATTCGCACACAGAACACCAATCAAACTCGCGGAGATTGCCATGAGCATCGAGAGTATGGACGATGTGAAGGTGGGCTTACTGATCGACGGCGATGGCGACGATGCGCTGATCGTGCAGTTGCAATTGGCGGCCGATGGCTATCTCGAGACGCATTGCGGACGGTCGTTCGTGGGCGGAACGTTCACCGAATATTTTGCGGGCGGTAGTCGCCTGCTGTTGCTGCGGCAGTATCCGGTGCTGGCGGTGGCATCGGTTCACGTCGACGCACTCGGCAACTTCGGCGCGCAGAATTTACGCGACCCACAAACGTACGTCCTTCACTCCGAACGCGGCGCGATCGAATCGCGCAACGATGCGTTTTCGACCGCACAATCTCCGCGTGCCGTGCGGGTGATTTACTCCACGGCCACGGGTGCAGTCCCTGCCGACGTGTCGCGCGCCTACATCGAGCTAATCGGCCACTGGTACCGACAAGCCAAAACGCAACGGCAACTCGGACACATCAACGTGCTTTCGCAAACCGCCAGTGGCGTCGTAACCACCTACCCCTGGGGCCAATCGGGCGGCTTCCGCATCCCCAACGGCGTCGTGCAACTCTTAGCGCCGCACCGCGTACCAACGGTGTGAACCGACGAGCCACCAGGTTTATCCCGGTGGAGATTTTGATGTCCGTGGAAGTAGCCCAGCCTGTATCATGGAGTCGTAGGCATTCTGTTCAATTCAGATGGACTTGCCCGATATTCGAGGTTTGATACAAGGTTTCGCACATGACGTTTCCCGAAGATTGGCCCGAAGGATGTCCACCTGCCGACGCTACGGATGCATCGGGCGAAGTTTTTCGGATGGCACGCATGAACCCACCTACCGATGACGACTTCAAGTCGTTTACAGAACTGGGTATCGAGCGAGGCGACCCGATCTTATGCCGCGGTGTCTCGGTGTTTGTGCTTCAAACGGATGCGGAACATGCGGCAAGGAAGTTCCGCAACATGGGCAAAATCCTGACGCGAGGCGTCTTACTGGCCGAGCATGGGAAGTCCAAGCAAACGGGGAAACCCAGTCATACGACATGGTGGCCCTACATTGAAGTAAATCGGCTGAGTTTATTTGCTGTAATAGGTACTGTAACATGATGAGCGAAGTGAAAGGACAGTCTGTAGACCCCGCACGGTTCAAACCGTTTGAACCGCATGAGGTTCTGTACGATTTTGAAGGCCCTAAGACGTTCGCGTTCTTCGATGCTGAACGGGAATTCTGTCTGGCGATTTGGTTCGACGAAGACCGCGAACGAGTTCGCTATTTCGTCGTTCCATTCTCCGTTGCACTGTTAGCCAAATTGAAAGGTGGGCAAATCACCGTTCGCGAAGCACTCGACCAGCCGAGATTGTGGTTGGTGGATGTCGACAATCGGATGGTCCCAATCGCTGCCATTCGTACCGAGTTGTCTGCACTGCCCGAAGACGAACTGCCCGTTCTTGGAACGATGCTCTACGCCTCGCTGGAAACGCCTTTCCGTTTACGAGCGACGGGTGAAGCGATTCCCAGCAATGGGATTCGCACCATCGCCGAAGGGGCCCGACAGCGGTAATTAACTAATCTTTAACGAAATGCCACCGATGATTGAGAACCACACACCGAACTCTTCTCCAGCGGACGACACCGTTCTTTGGAGATATATGGACTTTACGAAGTATGTCACGGTGCTACAAAATTCATCATTGTACTTTGCGCAATTGCGTATCATGGAAGACAAGCACGAAGGGACATTAACTGCGAATGATCGCAAGATAATTCAAGGGACAGTAGATCGTGAGGAAAATACGACAGACGAGGTTAGAGCCAATCGCAAAAATCACCAAGTCGACCTATTCACTTCGGGAAGGAACACTATTTACATTTCGTGCTGGCATATGAACAGGCACGAATCAGCAGCAATGTGGAAATTATACATGAAATCTGACGAAGGGATAGCGATTCGTACGACTCTTGGAGATATGAGAAAGGCGTTTAAACTAACGCCTGAAACTGTACATCCCTTCGCAGTCAAGTATATCGACTACAGTAAAGACACCATAATTGAAGATGGCATCACAGTTTTTGGTCCAGCCGTTCGTAAGCGTAAAAGTTTTGAGCATGAGGCAGAAATGCGATTGGCATGGTGGTGTTCAGGAGAAACGGAACAGGGAGATACCCCAATAGCTGTAGGTCCTCCGTTTCTCGATCATGGGCCGGGGCGTAATATTAAAGTTATTTTATCTGATCTTGTACAGCAAGTGTACGTGTCGCCCACATCGCCGATTTGGATTAAAGATATGGTTGAGAATGTAACCAGGAAGTATGAGTTAGATTGCCCTGTCGTAAAATCGGATTTGAATTCTGACCCGGTTTTCTGACAGTTCGTTCGGTTAATCGCGTTTTGTACCCTGGGGCCAATCGGGCGGCTTCCGCATTCCCAACGACGTCGTGCAACTCTTAGCGCCGCACCGCGTACCAACGGTCTGATCCGACGAGCCACCAGGTTTATCCCGACGATCGCGCAAGCCCGGCGCGGAGTTCGCGGAGTTCGTCTTCGAGTTGCTGTCGGCGGATGCCGAGCGCTAAGCTATCCGAAACCGAGTGGAGCGTTTCGAGGATGTCGTCCGAGAGCGTGCGGCGCGCGAAGACGGCCATCACGCCGACTACGCGGTCGTCGACGACGAGCGGGTGTCCGGCGAACGCGACCATTCCCTCGCGGATCGCCCAGGCCTGATCGCTCACTTGCGGGTCGCCGACCACCGCGTTCGTGCGATGCGGCTTGCGATCTTGTGCAATTCGACCGATCTTGAACTTTCCGACGGGGATCCGCGAATGCGGTCCGTCGAGGTGGGTATACAGTCCGGCGCTGGCTTGGAGTTCGAGCGTGGCGGTCGATTCGTTCAACGTCCAGACGCGGGCGAAGGCCACGGCCAGGTGGCCGATGGCGAGTTCGACGAAGTTTTGCAGCGAGTCTTTGAGACCGACGCCGCGAGTGAGTGCCGCCCCGGTTGCCGAGACGAACGCTGCCAATCGCAACCGTTCGGCGGCTTCGACTTCCGCCTTCTTCCGATCGCTGATGTTGCGAGAAATTCGCGAAGTTCCGACGATCGTACCGGACTCATCTTTCACCGAGGAAACGGTGAGGGAAATGGGAATCGCGGTACCATCCTTGTGAAGGCGGACGGTTTCGTAGTGCGCGATCCGTTCGCTGTGCTTCAAGTGGTTCAGTATCTCGGATTCTTCGCCATCGCCTCCCGGAACGAAGAGTCGCAAGAGGGAATGGCCGATCACTTCGTCCGCCCGGTAGCCGAACAGTCGTTCCGCGCCGGGGTTCCAACTCTGGACGATGCTATCGAGCGAGGTGCTGTAGATCGCGACTTCGGCGGAATCGACGACGGCCGCCAAGTGAAACCGCGACTGCTCGGCACGACGATGAGCGTCCGCCTGTCGGATGCGATCCGTCACGTCGCGGGCCACCGCGTAGATGGCCCGCTCTTCGGGCACGGCTTGGGCACTCCACTCGAACCAGAGATATTGACCGCAGGCGTGCCGATAGCGGTTCAGGAACTGGACGCACGGCTCGCCGCAGTTTAGTTGGGCGACGACGAGCAACGTCTTGTCGCAGTCGTCGGGGTGAACGAAATCGAGAAACGGGCGGGTGGTCATTTCCTCGGTCGTGTACCCGAGAATCCGTTTGAAGTTTTCGTTCACCCTTAGAAAGTAGCCCTCCATCGATGCGATGCAGAACAAGTCCAACGAGAGATCGAAAAATCGAACCAGATCCTGTTCCGCCCGTCGCTGTTCGCACTGGAGGTGCGCCATCATCACTTCGACGACATTCGCGGCGTCGGCGGGCCGGTCGAGGAGATCGGGCGACAGGCACCATTTCGCAAGCGTGACGGGGTCGAGTGGGGCCAGGCAGGCGTTCAACCGCAGGAGCGTTTCGGCGGTGTTGGCGTGAGCGGCTTTTTCGTAAACCTCCCGCCCGTTGACGCCGGTATACGGCGGCAGCCCCGTGAGGATTTCGCATAAAATGCTGCCGAGGCCGAACACATCCGCACGCTTATCGACGCGGTCGTTCTCGCCGCGGGCCTGCTCGGGCGAGATGTATGCGGGGGTTCCGAATACCGTGCCGATTAACGTCTCGGTGAGCGTCGGATTGAATGGGATCGTCGGTTGGCTGGCGAGTTCCGCTGACGGGTCCGCGATCGGCTCGGGCGGTTCGATCTCGCCGAGAACCTTTGCCAGCCCCCAGTCCATGACCTTGACCACACCGAACGCGCCGACCATGATGTTCGCGGGCTTCAGATCGCGGTGAATCACCCCTTTGCTGTGCGCGTATGCGACCGTTTGACAGATCTGAAGGAAGACGTTGAAGAGCAATGGCAGGTCGCTCAACACATCCGTACGGCGTTGGAGGATCTGTTCCAATGTCTGACCGTGTACCAACTTCATAACGAAAAACGGGCGATTATCGGGCGACATCCCCAGTTCGTGGATCGCGACGATCCCCGGGTGCGGCAAGCGGCTGGTAATCCGGGCTTCTTCGAGGAATCGCCGAACGACGCTCGGTTTCCCTTTGTGTTCTTCCAGTAGAACCTTGACCGCAATTTCCCGCTTGAGTTGGACGTCCCACCCGGCGTGGACGACGCCCACGCCACCGCGCCCGATCTCCCCACCGACGATGTAGCGCCCCGTAGGGTCCGTCGCGGTGGGCTGGGTTGAAACGGCGGAACCCCGGTTACCGGCACCGTCGCCCGTCCCGTTTCGGTGGACGATGTTCGTCGTTCCGGCTTCCCACAACGTGGGAACGAAATCGACGATCGTCAATTGCGGATCGATCGGTACTGGCGGCTCAGTATGGGACATTGGTGAAACCTCACGATTCGGCAGCTCGGCATCCGCAGAACCTGTGGAAAAATTATCGTACGAATCCTTTCGAGCGACGACACAATCTGGAACGAATCGGCGGGTAACGGTCGAACGCCTTCTGCCTTCTACACCCAACAAAAATACTCAATTCGTTTCCGTATGCACCATCATTACCAGGCAAAGATCGACCGTCAAGTAGCAAAGCACCGGTTTTAATGATTCTCCGGATGGCAATGCTCTGGCGCGTGGAATACAGGAAACCCAAGCCTTGCGCCAACGCTGGGGTTCCTGTCGCGTTTCTACGGTATGAATGGACGGGTTCCCGCACGAGCCTCGGCAAGATTACTGGACGAACCCTGCCGTTTGGGGGTATCTTTGCTATTGGCCGATGAACCCGGACCCCTCACCCCGCTGGCCCGCGTGTCCCAAGAACCGGACGACCGACCGACCGACGAAGAGTCCGAATGGATTCTGGCCGCCCAAAATGGCGACCGCAGCGGAAGTGCGAAACTGGTCGAACGCTACTGGGACCGCCTCTACCGTTGGCTGTACCAACTGACGCGCGACCGGCACCAGGCTGAAGACCTCGTGCAAGAGTCGTTCCTGAAGGCGATCGCGGCCATCGGCTCGTTCCGCACGGGAAGTAACTTCCGCGCGTGGTTGTTCCGCATCGGGCACAATAACTTCGTGAACCTGAAGCGGACCGAGAAACGCACGAAGCACCCGCTACCCGACGACGCGGCCGATCCAGCAAGTTCCGGAACTTTCGACCGCGTCGCAGACCGCGAAGCCGTCGTGTTGGTGCAAGCGGCCGTGGATAACCTGCCCGCCGATTTTCGCGCCGCGTTGCTGTTACATACCCAAGAAGGACTTTCCTACCGCGAGATTGCGGCGATCGTCAAAACGACCGAAGAGACCGCCCGCTGGCGAGTGTTCAAGGCCCGGCAGAAGCTGATGAAAGTGCTTTCGCCAGACTTAATCCCGCCTGCCGCGAAACCGGAATAACCGAACCATGACATGCGAAGCCGTTCAAAACCGATTACTCGCACTGCCCGACCCAATGTCGGCAACGGGTGACATTCGCGACCACTGCGAGCAGTGCGAACGCTGTTCGCCATTTGCCGCACGTGCCATCGAACTCGATGCCGAAATTGCTGCGCTCGTCGTACCCGCGTATTCGCCTGAAGTGAAGGCGGCGTTCCTCGCACGCATCGTTATGGCTGGCCCCGTCATTCAAAGCGTGCCTGCGCCGCTGTTCCGCTCGTCGGTTTCGCTGAAAGAACTGCTGTCGCGAATCCCGATTCGCCCTCTCCTTGCGGTGGCTGCCGCGATTGTGGTTTCGCTCGGGATCTGGTCGGTCGTTCCCGCGAAAAAGCTGCCGGTGCCCGAACCCGAAGCGATGCGGCACGATCTCCTCAAGAAGGTCGTTCGGTACAATACCGACCTCGCCGTACTAACCGGGCCGAAGGATAAAATCGCGAAGTTGTCCGAACTCGCGGTCGATTTGCGCAACGAAACGCGGTCACTATCGAAGGCCGCACAGAAAGACGAAATGGTATCGTTGGCCGGGATGTTCGACAAAGTCGTGCAAGATGGCATCGTCGCGCAAGCCGGGCTTTGGAACCCGCTGACGACGACGCCCGGCGAACGTCAGGCCGTGCTGAACGCGGCGGCAACCGAGCTAATTCAGACGGCAAATGAAGCGAATACGCTCGCGTCGTCGGCTTCGCTGCAAGTGCAACCGCAGTTGCTCCGCATCGCCAAGACCGCCCGCGATGGCCACACCCGACTGACCAAAATCGCCAACGGAGAGGGAGGCTAACCATGAAGCGGCTCTTCTTCGCCACGCTGTTGTTCGCCACCTTCGCCGCACTCGCGTCGGGGCAACCGACCACGCCCGGCCCGCTCGCTTTCGAGCAACTGAAACTCTTCAAGAGCAACCGCGAACTGCTCGAAGATCTCGTTTCGCGCAGCGTCGACCTCGCGAACGCCAACGACCCGCTGACCCGCGCGAAAGCGTGCCAGAAGGCGACTTCCGACATCGGCCGCGCCATGGGCACCGCCGTACGCGCCGACGATGCCGACCGCGTCGCCGAACTCGGCGAGTACCTCACCGCGCTGATGGATCAAGGTCTGACACCAACCCTCACCGATGCCCGTCGGCAAACCCCCGTCGGCTCGCCCGGAGAAGTCGAACTCGTGCAGTTCCACGAACGCGCAACTTTGGAAGCCGAGCAACTCGAACTGTCGATCCCCGCAATGGGCCGCATCGGCACCTCCGCCCGCGTCAAAGACGCCCGCGCCAAGCTCCACACCGCCCGTGAAGCCTTGGGCCAAGTCGGGCGATAACCGTCGTATGACTTCGATAGAATACCGGAACGGTACCCCCTTCCTTCCGGTGATACATGGCACTCTTCGACGATATTCCCTTGGCGGACTTGCTCGATCACGGCAAAAAGCTCGCGGGCACCGTACTCGTTGCGGGGGCGACGTTTCTGTTCGGCAGATACTGGGGCCGCTATCGCGCCAAACGCGAATGGGATCGCAAAGAGTTCCTCAACCGCGTGATCGTTAGCCTCAACATCTTCGACGAAGGCACCTTAAAAATCCGCACGGTGATGGAACAATCGCTGATGGACGTGTTCCTCAACGACATCGTCATCGAGAAAGTCGTGGCGGCCGCGAAGCGAACGACGCTCGACAACCCGATGCTGCCGATCCCCAAGGCGGACCGCTGGTATTTGCTCAACTTCGTGCTGAACGCCGTCGCCGAGCATTTCGCGGCGGGGCAAGTAAAACTCGATGCGGGCGCACCGGTCATTCGCGTAAAGTACGCGCTGTTCCTGACCTGCGAACTCGTCGGCGAAGAGCGGATTCGCAAAGTGCGGGCGATGCTCATCAAAGCCGAGTTGCTCGAAAACTTCCCGTACACGGACGCACTGCCAACACTCGAAAACCCCTGGCACGTCGACCGCATCAAGACACTTCGCATCGCCTCGCAAATCTATCAGACCGAACCCGATCAGTTCTTGAAGCTAGAAGTGTGTGTGTAACGCCAGAAAGCCCAGCGAGTATCTCGCTGGGCTTTCTCGTTTTCACATCGAATCCGCAGACTAATCGACGACGGCGAGGATGTCGTCTTCGGTCATGATCAGGAATTCCTTGTTGTTCACGGTGATCTCGTTGCCCGAGTACGACGTGAACAGCACGCGGTCGCCGACCTTCACCTGGAAAGTGGCGCGCTTGCCGTTTTCCAGGAGTTTGCCTTCGCCCATCGAGAGGACTTTGCCTTGCTTCGGCTTTTCCTTGGCGTTGTCCGGGAGGATGATGCCCCCTGCGGACTTGTCCTCGGCTTCGAGCCGTTGCACCATGATTTTTTCGTTCAGCGGGACAACATTCATCGGTCAGCCTCGTGTGGG
>JAYSKW010000369.1:0-1825 GCA_043726085.1 Limnoglobus sp. | reverse complement strand
CGATTGCCGCCGTGCTATCGCTCGTGGCCACCGTGTTGGCGGTGCTGTTGTTACCGGAGACGCGGAAGCCATCGGGGCACGTTCAGGAGAAAGAACCGTTCAGCATGAAGCGTTCGTTGAACGTGATCAAATCGCCGATCATTGGGCCATTGATCGTCATTTACTTCCTCGCGATCTTCGGTTTCGCGAACTTCGAGGCGACGCTCGCGCAGTTCACGAAGGCGGCGTTCAACATGGACGACCGCCGGAACTTCCTCGTATTCGCGTTCGTCGGCTTCGTGCTGATGGTGGCGCAGGGTGGGTTGTACCGGCCGCTCGTGGGCCGCTGGAAAGAAGAGCGGATGATGAGCATCGGCGTGGCGCTGATGCTACTCGGCCTCGGTGCGCTCGGCGTCGTGGCGTATGGCACATCGCACCTGTTCCAGGGGCTGGCCGCCGCCGTCGAACCGATGTTCTACCTCGCGCTCGCCATCGCCGTCACGGGGTTTGCGTTCGTCAACCCGTCGATTTCGTCGCTGATTTCGCAACGGGCCGATCCGAATCGGCAGGGCGAAATCCTCGGCGTCGGTCAGTCGGCATCATCGCTCGGTCGCATCCTCGGGCCGTTCGTCGGCAGCGTGTCGTTCCAGATGCACGATTCGCACACACTGCCGTACTTGGTCGCCGGGCTGGCGCTCGTCGGCGTCATCATGCTGTTACCAGTCGTCTCGCGTAACTCGGGTTCGTGAGCAACCCGGCTATGTACGAACGCATCGCGATCTTGAAACCGAGCGCACTGGGCGACATCGTTCATGCGCTGCCGGTGCTGACAGCCTTGCGTCAGCGGTTCCCCGATAGCCATATTTCGTGGGTGGTCAATCGTTCGTTCGCCCCGCTTCTGGAACATCATCCGCACCTCGATCGCGTGATTGCATTCGATCGCGGTGCGTTCCGTAACACCGTTGGCGCACTGCGGTACAGCCTGCAACTCGCGAACGAATTGCGCGGCTATCACTTCGATTGCGTACTCGATTTACAGGGTTTATTGCGAACGGGGCTGATGTCCCTGATGACCGGCGCGCCGCGTAAGATCGGCTTTGCGAATGCGCGAGAAGGATCGGCGTACGCCTACACGCACCGCGTGGCCGTCCCCGATACGGATCGCATTCACGCGGTGGATCGCTATTGGCGAATGGTGGAGTTTGTGGGTGCGGGGGATCGCCCGAAGCAGTTCGTGTTGCCGATTCATTCGCAAGAAGCCGATGCCGCTGCGAAGTTGTTAGCCGCACATCCGCGACCGTGGCTCTGCGTGGCGGCCGGGGCGAAGTGGGTGACGAAACGTTGGCCCCCGCAGTCGTTCGCGACGCTGTTGCAACGCTTCCAATCGCAATTTGGTGGCACCGCGATTCTCGTTGGCGCAACCGATGACGTCGCGTTGTCAGCCGCGATCACGAACCAGTTGAGCGGTTCGGTGTTGGACCTCACAGGAAAAACTTCGTTGCCGCGATTAGCCGCAGTTCTGGCGGCCGCCGATGCGATGCTCGCCAACGACACCGGCCCGTTGCACCTCGCGGCGGCACTCGGCAAACCGTGCGTGGCCCCGTACACTTGCACGAAAATCGTGCGGCACGGGCCGTACGGCTCGATGGTCGGCGCGGTCGAAACGACGGTGCCGTGTGCGGGCAGTTACCTCAAGCAATGCCCGCGCGGTACGATATGCTTCGGCGAACTGTCACCCGACCGTCTATGGCCCGCGCTCGAAGAGGCACTCCGGAAATGAACGTGCAATCGCTCCCGTATCGGCTGATTCTGGCGAGCGGTTCGTGGGGCCGAAAGTGGCTCCTCG
>JAYSKW010000368.1:0-5814 GCA_043726085.1 Limnoglobus sp. | reverse complement strand
CGCATCGTGCAACAAGATCACCGGGTCGAGTTGCGAACCGATCCGTCGTCCGAGCACTTCGACCGCTAACCGTTGCCCGGCGGCCACGTTCACTTTGTAGAAGTCGCTGGTATCGGGGTTCGCATTACCCGTCACCACGCACGGCACCGGCACTACTTGTGCGGTGTCCTTCTTGCTGTTGCCTTCTTTTTCGGCGATCTCCGGCAGGTCGTCGATATTGATTGGGCGGAAGTTACTGATGCCGTATTTCGTTGCCACGCGTACCGGGTACATGCCCACGGAAAGCGTCGCGGGTACTTCGAGCTTGATTTTCAGCTTCGTCGCGTCTTTTTGGCCATCGGCAATCGTCGCCTTCACACCATCTGCGCCAACCCACACCGCAACCGCATCGGTCAGATTCGTGCCGATCAACATCAATTCAGTCGTCGCGCCGAGCTTTGCCCCGAGGCTGGCGGGCGTCGTCAAAGTCGGGTACTGCGGCGGCGGAACGGGCGGGATGCCCGGCTTCGGTTGTGCCGAAGTATCGACCGATTGCAACGAGACAGCCACGGCGGCAAACAGGAACAGTGCTGCGCGACGGATCATGTCGGAGCCTCATCGTGAAAAGGGAACAGTCGGCGGTTAGGAATATGATACAGACAAACGCGATGGAAAGCCCAAATCCGATCGTGCGTGGGCTTTTGAAGGTAACCGGATAGTATGTGGAAGTGCCGTTGCACAATTGTGGGGGATTTCCGATGCGTAGTCTGTTTGTCGCCAACTGGTTCGTCAACTTAACCACGACGCAATCGGTTGCGATTTGGACGATCTTAGCTGTGGTCGCAGTCTTGGGCGGACTGTTCGCTCTGAAAATTCATCGCGACTTTCGACGCGAAGACGAAGCCACCGCACGGAAGCACGCGCGGAATACGACGAAGCGACATCGTAGCTGATTTGTATGTTACAGCCGCGGATCGACCGGCTCGCTTTCCAGTGCGAGTACGCCGAAGACGCACTCGTGAACCCCGCGCAGTGGTTCGCGGCGAACGAACCGTTCGAGGCTTTCGATACCGAGCGCGAACTCGCCGAGTGCCAGCGAACGCTTGTGGCTCAGCCCGCGATTCCGTAGCCGCGACAGATTTTCTTCGACGGTATAATCCGGGCCGTAGATGATTCGCAAATACTCGCGGCCTCGGCATTTCACCGCCGGTTGCACGAGCCCACGTTTGCCACGGAGAATAAAATCGAGCGGCTTCACCACCATGCCTTCGCCGCCACGCCCGGTGAGTTCAGTCCACCACGCGGTACCGTCGGCAATACTGGTCGCATCGTTCGGATCGACGAGTTTGTACGACGTTGCCAGCAGTAATTCGGGGTCGGCACGGCAGATGGTTGCCAGCGTGTCCATGTGCCAGATATGGTTTTTGTCGGTGTGGACGTGCCCCTCCGATGCGAGCAAATGGAACGGCGCGAGTTTCAGATCGGTGAGCGTATTCACCGGCCAGCAGTACTGCCGGTACGCGGCCACGAACTGATCGATATGCTGTTCCTTACCACGCGATTCTGCCACCGCTCGTTCGGCTTTCACTCGCTCTTCGCCACGCAGTCGTTCGGTGGCGATTGCCAACGATGCGACGGCTTTCGGTATCGCGGCCCGCCCGGCCGCCCCAACGGCGGCATACTGGTTTTTCAGCAGTTCCTGCGCTTTCGCCGACCACGGTAGCAGTTCGCAATCGAGACAAACCCACGTCGTATCGAGCGTCGTCCAGATGTCCGCTGCGGTCAGTGCCACGCGGACTCGTTCGAGGAACTGCGATTCCAAAATGGCATCGTTAAAGAAGCGTCGCCCCGTGCGGGTGGTGATGACGCCGACTTCGCCTTCGAGCACACCGAACCGTTCGCGGGCGGCCTGTTCGTCTTTGCAAACGACCACTACGGCGCGCGAACCCATGTGCTTTTCTTCGCAAATCACTTGCGCGGCACCCTGGTTGCGAAAGTAGGCAAACGCCTCGGCGGGGTGTTCGAGTAACCCCGGTTCCTGGCTCGTCTCGCACGGGGACATCGTCGGCGGCAGGTAGATTAGCCACTTCGGATTCGCCGCAAAACGGCTCATCACTTCCAGCGCCGCCGTGGCATGAGCTTCGCGAATCGTCACGTTGCCACGTAGCCGCGTCGAGACGATCCGCTTGCCCAAGACATCTGCCGCATCGAGCACTTCGTCGTCGATTTGCTGAAGCGTTGGCCCGATCGAGCTAACGGGTTCTGGCAGGAATGGCCGCATCGGTTCGCAGTACGTTCTGATCGCGGGAACGGAAACGAACTCGCGTTCGGGGTAACGCATCGCGGTGAGTTTGCCGCCGTACACGCAACCGGTGTCGACGTTCACCGTGCGGTTCAACCACTCGGCTTCGGGAACGGGCGTGTGGCCATAGACGACGGTTGCCGTCCCGCGATACTCGGCCGCCCAGTTGTAACGCACGGGCAGTCCGAATTCGTCGGTTTCGCCAGTTGTTTCACCGTAAAGTGCAAAGTCTCGCACTCGCCCCGATCCACGCCCTTGCATCTCGGCTTTCATGCCCGCATGAGCAACGACCAACTTGCCATCGTCGAGGACGTAATGGCTAATCAGTCCGTCGATGAATGTCGCCAAAGACTTCGTGAACGCGGGTCGAATCGCATCGGGAAGTGCGTCGATCTCGGCGAGTGTCTCGGCTAGGCCGTGCGTGATCTGCACATCGCGCCCGTTGAGCCTTTTCAGTAACTTCATGTCGTGATTGCCGGGCACGCAGATACCCGAGCCTTCGACAACCATGTTGCGAACGATCCGCAACGTATCGAGCACCCGCGGCCCACGATCCACAAGATCGCCAACGAACACCGCCTTCCGACCTTCGGGGTGGCACCACAATGTATGGCTCCAACCGATTACAGGGTTGTCCAAATCCATGCGATGGCTGGCTTGATAGCCGAGCTTACAAAGCAATTCCTCCAGTTCATCCGCGCAGCCGTGGATGTCGCCGATGATGTCGAAGGGGCCGTGTTCGCTGGTGCGGTCGTTCCACAATGGCACCCGTTGAATCGTTACCGCATCGACTTCGTCGGATGTTTCGAGGCGGAAAATGTGCGAAAATCCCTCTCGCTTCAGCCCTTTCAGCGAGCGTCGCAGTTGCGAGCGCTGGTTGCGAATCACGTGCGAGCCGAACGTGCGGCCCTCTCGGTGGCGGTTGCGTTCGTGGCAAATCTCTTCGGGCAGGTTCAGCACAATGGCAACGGGCAGGCAGTGATACTTCCGTGCCAATGCCACGAGCGGACTTCGCGCCTCCGCCTGCACATTCGTGGCATCGACCACGGTGAGCCGTCCGAGCGCGAGCCGTTGTGCCACGATCGAATGCAAGAGTTGGAACGCCTCTTTCGTGACCGATTGATTATTCTCATCGTCACTGACCAAACCCCGGCACACATCCGACGAAAGAACTTCCGTCGACAAGAAATGCTTGCGGGCAAACGTACTCTTCCCCGACCCACTGGGGCCAACGAGCACGACGAGGGAGAGCTTGGGGATCATCATAAATAGTTTCTCAACACATTGTCGCGTAGATACGCAAAATCTAAGTCATCCAACTTTACTCAAGCATCCAGAAGTCTCACGATTTCTGCTACGAAGAATCGACTACCGGATCGTCACAAAGTCGTTGTGGTTGAGCAGCGCATGAAGCAGGTTCAACCGTGCGCGAGCGGTTTTCGCGGCTTCGGTACCTATGGAAGTCTCTCGAAATATTGCCAACGCCGCCGTGCAAACGGAGAGTTCTTCCTCAGTGGGCGACGCACCGAGGAGCCGTTCAAACGCAGCTCGAATAAAAGTCTTTTCATCGCCAATCTTTACCATTTGACTCGCGATTTTCTCGGCTGTCTGCATGGCGAACTGGCTATTTGCGAGTGCCAACGCCTGTTGAGGAACGATGCTATCGGTGCGTCGGTAGCACTCCAAGACATTGGCATCGTCGAACAGCGATAAAAACTTATCGTGTTCGTTGTGCGATTGGAAAAAGTAGACACTACGGCGTTTGGACGTCGATTGTTGCGCGGGTGGCACCGGTATGCCGCCGAGTGTCGAATCGAGTTCGCCATTCAACTTCAGCAAACTATCGCGTACGGTATTCGCGTCCATCCTTATCGGGTTTCGGAACCATAGGAATCGGTTCTCGGGGTCAATTCTCCGGTTGGCAATGTCCGCACCAGCGGTCGATGAACTCAAGCGATACACCCGCGATGTCACGATCAATCGGTGAATGTGCTTCATCGACCAACCGCGTTCGACGAACTCGACGGCGAGCCAATCGAGTAGTTCCGGATGGCTCGGTGCCAAGCCTTTCCGTCCGAAGTCGAAGACCGATGGCACGAGCGGTTTGCCGAAATGCCGAAGCCAAATGTGGTTGACGGCCACCCGCGCGGTGAGCGGATTGGCTTTGTCCGCAATCCACGAAGCGAGTGCGGTGCGACGACCGGTACTGGTCTGCGGGAACGGTTTGTTACGCGACGCTTCCGATTCGAGATTCGATTCGAGCGTCTTGAGTGCGCCTCGCACGGGCGTGTATTTATCGCTCGGCTGTTCGACCGCTCGTCGCGCGTTCGCTAGCGCAATTCGAGCCAAAACTCGCTTCGGATCGATCGGCTTACGCTCCATCGGTTTTGCGAGTAATCTGGCTAGTTCGAGTTCCGCATTCGCGATGCCAACGAGTTTCTCATCGCGTGCCGCTACCATCGCCATGGCTTTGTCAGCGGTCGTCGCATCCGCATGTAGACGCGATTCGAGCGATGTCCGTTCGGCAATAGCCACGGCCAACGCCTTTTGCAAAATTGCAACTTTGTCAGGTGTAGTTGGCTTTGTATTCGTGGTAAGTGCCTCTTCCGCGATGCGGACTTTCTCGTTCGCCGCCTGCCGATACATTGCCATAATTAGGGGACGTAACCCCGGCTGATACGCTTCTTGGGGGAGTTTCACTTCGCGAATCATCGGCAACTTCAGTGACAAAAACGCAGGCACTCCCGGCGACAGCGGTTTATCGGTACGCGGTTGTTTGTCGTCGCCGCGAACGAACAAATACGTGGGAGTGTTCGCGTTGCAGTCGAACGCCCGAGGGATGCCATCGCGTTCAAAATCGCCGACACCCGCCACCATGTCGGTACGCACCTGATACGGCTCGAAGAACGCACGCAGTCGGTAATAATCGTCCTGGCGAATCGGGTCGTACTTATGATCGTGGCACTTCGCACAGTTGTACGTGAGACCGAGGAATGCCTTCGACGTATGTTCGACCGTTTCGTCGAGCCACGAGTTTCGGCTGAATTTGAAGTATTGCCGCGCGAGAAAGCCACTCGCACGCAACTTCGACGCATCCGTGGGGTATAGCTCATCCGCCGCCAGCATTTGCCGAATCATTTCGTCGTACGGCAAGTCCGCGTTCATCGACTCGATCGCCCAATCACGCCAGTGCCAAATGTGTTTCTGGCTATTTCGCACCTCGGCGCCCAGGCCCCACCAGTCCGAGTATCGCCAGATGTCCAGGAAGTGACGCCCCCAGCGTTCGCCGTATTGCGGCGATGACAACAGCTTGTCAGCGAGTGCCTCATATGCATTCGGCGAACGATCGTTCACGAACGATTCGATCTCCTCCGACGTTGGCGGCAATCCGGTCAAATCGAGATACAGTCGCCGGAGAAGTAGCCGTTGATCGGTCTCAGGAACGGGTACCAGACCTCGCTGGGACCACTGCGATTCCACGAAGGCATCGATCGGGTTCGTCGACTTCGATTTGGGAACGGCGGGCCGCGCGG
>JAYSKW010000367.1:0-1353 GCA_043726085.1 Limnoglobus sp. | reverse complement strand
GCCCGCTGATGCCTACACGCGTGCTGTCCGCCCACGGCTTCTGGCCGATCCAGTCGACCGCGGCTTCGAGGTCTTTCAACTCTTGCACGCCGAGTTGTCTGTAGGCGGTCCACGTGGAAATGGCTCCTTTTCCTGACGCAGATCGTGGATCGACGCGGAACGAGACGATGCCCATGCTCGCCAACGCTTGCTCGAAGCCACGCCAGCCCCAGCCTTCGCGGATCGTCGGTGCGTGCGGCCCCGCATACGTCGACACCCAAATCGGGTACTTCTTCAACGGATCGAAATTCGGCGGGTACACGATCGCCGCTTCGAGCGTGAAACCATCGGGCAATGCAATCGTCGTGCGCTCGTATTTGCCGAAACGATACTCGTCGCGCGCATACATCGGGTTCGTGTCGAGCATACGGACGATTTTGCCATCGAATGTCCGCAGTACCGACTTCGTCGGCGTATCCTGATCGCTGTCGCGATCGATATACAGATCGCCCTTCGGTGCCACGCTGACTGTATGTGTGCCGGTCCCCGTGGTGATGCGATCGATGCGCGAACTGTCGATCATCGCGTGATACAGATTCGTTTTTAGTGGGGCGTCCTTCGTGGCGGAAAAGTAGATGCACTTGGAGTCTTCATCGATGCGATGAATATCCTTCACTTCCCACTCGCCATTGGTGATCGCCTTGATGATTTTACCATCGGCGGAGTAGTGATAGATATGCTTCCAGCCGCTGCGTTCGCTCGGGAACAAAAAACGGCCATCGCGTAGGAAGTGCGGTTCGCCGGCGTCTTCGATCCAGGCTTTCGTTGTGTCGCGGAACAGTACCCGTGGCTTCGCGGTTGCGGAGTCCCAGACGACGAAATCGAGCCACGTTTGCGTGCGGTTTTGCACGTACGCATACACCCGTTTGCCATCGGGGAACCAGCCGAGGCGGGCGATCAGCGTATCGTTTGGCTCGTAGCTTCCGAGGTCGAGAAACGTAACGGGCGCGTTCGTTGTGGTGGCAATGCCGATCTTCACCGTTGGGTTCGGGTCGCCGGGCTTCGGGTACGAATAGACCTCCGCGCGCCCCGCCGTGGGTATGGCATCGGTCAGCGTGAACTTCTTCACTTTCGTATCGTCGAACTGCATGAAAACGATCGCGGTGCCGTCCGCGTTCCACCAATAAGCGCGGCCCGCACGGTTGAAAATTTCTTCTTTGTAAACCCAGTCGCCGCGGCCGTTGAGGATGTCGCCACTGCCATCGTGGGTACCTGGGCTTTCGACCTGCGTTTCGAGGTTCAGCAAGTATAAATTCCCCTTGCGCACGAACGCCGACTGTTTGCCACCCGATGCCGCAGTCAGGAACTCGCGAT
>JAYSKW010000366.1:0-1801 GCA_043726085.1 Limnoglobus sp. | reverse complement strand
GCCTGTTGGCACCAGTTCGTAGAGTGCCGTCACGACGTGCCCGGCTCCCATTTCGCCCGCGTCTTTCTTGTCGTTGTGGAAATCTTGCGTGGCCAACTTCCGCTTCTCGTAGCCGAGTAATCGGTACGCAGTGACTTTTGCGGGGTTGAACTCGATCTGAATTTTGACGTCTTTCGCCACCGTGACGAGCGTGCCGGAGAGTTGCTCGACGAGTGCTTTTTTCGCTTCGGAAATCGTATCGATGTAGGCGTAGTTGCCGTTGCCCTTGCCCGCAAGTTGCACCATCATTTCGTCGCGGAGGTTACCCATGCCGAAGCCGAACACACTCAGGAACACGCCCGTTTTTCGCTTCTCTTCGATGAGTTTGATGAGCGCTTCGGTGCTAGTGGTACCAACGTTCCAGTCGCCATCGGTGCAGAGGATCACGCGGTTCGTGCCCTTCGGAATGAAGTTCCGAACGGCGACATCGTACGCTTGCTGAATCCCCGCGCCGCCGTTCGTAGAGCCGCCCGCACCGAGGTTATCGAGCGCTTTCAGAATGACGTCTTTTTGGCTGGCGTTCGTCGAATCGAGCACGAGGCCGGTGGTGCCCGCATAGACGACGAGTGCGACGCGGTCGTTCTCGCCGAGTTGATCGACGAGCAGTTTCATCGACGCTTTCACGAGCGGTAGCCGGTTGGGCGCGTCCATCGAGCCGGAGACGTCGATGAGGAAAACGAGGTTGCTCGGCGAGCGTTTGCTGTTGTCGATCGGCTTCGCTTTCAGCGCGACGCGAACGAGGCGATGCTTCGGCTGCCAGGGGCAATCGGCCATCTCGACGCGCACCGCAAACGGGTCGTTCCCTTCTGGCGCGGCATCGCGATACGGGAAGTAATTGACCATCTCTTCGAGCCGAACCGCATCGGGGTGTGGCAACGTGTTGTGGTTCAAAAAATTCCGCACGATCGAGTAACTCGCGGTGTCGACATCGACGCCAAACGTCGAAACGGCATTCATCCCCTCGACGCGGGTGAACGGATTTTCAACGAGTTGGCGAAAGCGTTCGCCCGAGAGCGCGTCTTGTTCCCGTTCGCCACGTTGAGCGAGGCGTTCTTCACCCGCCGGTTTAGCAGGTTCGGAGGTCGACTTGGCACGAAGTATGCTATTTTTTCTCGCTTCTTCATATTCACGCGAGTCAGCCTTGCTCGGATCTGCTGGCAGGTCAGGTGAAAGCGACGGTTTTAACCCGTCTGGTTGGGGACTGATTGGAGTGGGCTGGGGCAAGGGACCAGTCGGTCTGCCGCTGAACCCGTTTGCCGGAGCATGTCCACCGAAACCACCCTGACCGCCACCGAAACCACCGCCGCCTTGGCCGCCACCGAAACCACCTTGGCCGCCACCACTGAACCCGCCACCTCCAGGAGCAACGCCTCCCTTCACCATTGGAGCAAGTTTACTCTGCGGAGTCGCCTGTGTTGTTTGTACCACAACGACTTTATCCCCTGTCGATTCCGAAAGCGATTCGCTATGATCGACGATCAAAAGCTTAGTATTTTCAGAATTCGCCTCTGCCAGTAACTTCACCTTCGCCTGTCCCAGGCCGAATTGCTGGGAAGCAATTGCCCCGACCAGCATTGCGGCGGCGAGCGAGGCGATGCTGACGAACCAGCGGCGTGCGTTGGATTTCTTCGGCTGCAACGACGCGGCCACGGAGGGCACGACTACGGGTGGCGCTTCGGCGGCGAGGCGGGTTGTCAGAAGTTGCCCGAGTGCGCGGGTCTCTTCGATGGATGCTTTTGCGGCAGGGTCGTCCGCGATTCGG
>JAYSKW010000365.1:0-3191 GCA_043726085.1 Limnoglobus sp. | reverse complement strand
GAATTGCGCATCGGCGTAATACGGGAAGTGCCCGCTGGTCCGGTACATGTTCAGGTTGCCGATGTGCGGCGTGTACACCGGCTGGTAGCCGCGCTTCATCAGTTCGTCTTTGATGAACCCTTCGAGCAAACTGCGGATCGTCGCGCCTTTCGGCATCCACAGAATCATCCCCTGCCCGGCGGTTTGGCTGATCGTGAACAGCTTCAGTTGCTTGCCGAGTACGCGGTGATCGCGCTTCTTCGCTTCCTCGACTTGCACGAGGTATGCGTCCATCGTTTTCTTGTCGAAGAACGCGGTGCCGTACAGCCGCTGAAGCTGTTGGCGCTTGCTATCGTTCTTCCAGTACGCCCCCGCAATACTGAGGATTTTGAACGCGCCGACCTTGCCCGCGTGGGGAATGTGCGGCCCGCGACAGAGATCGATGAACTCGCCCTGCCGATAGAAACTGACGGTCTCGTTCGCGCTCAGCTTCTCGTCGATATGCTCGACCTTCAGCTTCTGATTCAAGTCGCCGATGAGCGTTTTACCTTCGGCGGTCGGCTTCTCGAACCGCTCGAACGGCTCGGCGAGTTTCACGATCTTCGCCATCTCGGCTTCGATGCGAACGAAGTCTTCCTCGCGAATCGGGGTCTGCGTGTGGATGTCGTAGTAGAAGCCGTTGTCGATGGTCGGGCCGAACGCGAGTTCGGTGCCGGGGAACAACCGCATGACGGCCCGCGCCATGATGTGCGCACACGAATGCCGCAGCACATCGAGCGATTCCGCATCGCGATCCGTGAGCAGCGCGAAATCCGCATCTGCCGTCAGTTCGCGGTCGAGATCGACGATCGTGCCGTTCACCTTCGCCGCAATCGCCGCCTGCGCCAACCGCTTGCCGATTGCCTCGGCGACATCGCGCGGGCGCGTTCCCGAGGGCACTTCGCGAATCGAACCATCGGGCAGTTTCAGGGCAATCGCAGACATCGTTCAGACTCCATTCCGGCAGGGCAACACTTTGTTCGTAACCGTCTATTTATCGAAACCCGGCAGTTCCGAGAGAGTGTTCGCGTCGAATATCTCCAGGGAAATCTCTTCGAGTTGCTCGACACTCAAGGCTTCGACGATGGCCTTCTGATCGGCGGTGAGTTCGCCGAACTTTTTATTAAGGAGTCGCATTACGACTTTGCGTTGTCCCGCAGCTTGGCCCAGAGCTTCGCCTTTCTGGATTCCGCGTCGTTCGAAGCTGCTTACGAATTCTTTCTCCATCGGTTGCTTCTCCTCTTGTAGTTTCTCGAACGTTTCTCGTTCCGGTTCGCTCAGGATCGTGTAGTTGTCCAGACACTCGGCGAGCAGGAACTTCCTTCTGTCATTCTCACCGGTGTTCACGATCCGGTCTAGCCCTTCGGATAAGAATCGCGCGCGATCCGCTTTCGGCAATTGCATCAATGAAGATAACGCCACGCCCAACAAGTTCGTGCCGTGCGCGTAGGCCAAACCATCGAGAGCGGGCAAACCGATCGTGAAATAATCGAAACGGATGAGCGTGTGTCCCCAGAACTTTTCTTCGTAGGTGTCGTGGCCAATTCCGTTGCCGTTGACGTGCAAAAACAGACCGATCGGGAACACCGGCATCGCCCGCGAACGCCGGAGATACGCATAATATTGCAGCATCCGCCGACGCAGATTCGCGCCCGAGTCGGTCGATTCGACCTCGATGTGAATCAACACCAGACACTCGCTCTTGCCCGGCTCCACCGGCTCGACGGTGCGAACCTGAGCGACGAGATCGAAGATCTTGTGTTCGCCGTCGGGCGGGTCGAGGAAGGCGTCTTGTTCGAGCCATTCGGTGTGTGCGAAGTCGAAGCGATCGAACCACTGCGGGAAGAAACAGCCGATGAACTCCGGAAGAAACTCCCGCAGCAACGTCTTAAACCGCTGATCGTGATCGTCGTCCGGATCGTTTGTCATGGTTACGATTCCGGTCAGGAGATATTGCAGTAATCGATGAGACGGGCGACTTCGGTTCGCAGGTCTTTACGGTGGACGATGCGATCGACGAAGCCGTGCGCCATCAGGAATTCGCTAGTCTGGAAGCCGTCGGGCAGTTCGAGGCGGATCGTGTTCTTGATCGTTCGTGCCCCCGCGAAGCCGACCATCGCCTTCGGTTCGGCCAGCGTGATGTCGCCCTGAAACGCCCAACTGGCGGCGACGCCACCCATCGTCGGGTTGGTCAAAATGCAGATGTAAAACCCGCCGGCGGAATCGTACCGCGCGAGCGCTGCCGAGACTTTCGCCATTTGCATCAGCGACAGAATCCCTTCTTGCATTCGCGCACCGCCACCCGAGCCACTGACGAAAATTAACGGTAGCCGGCGCTCGGTCGCTTGCTCGGCGGCCCGCGTCAGTTTCTCGCCGACGACCGCCCCCATGCTGCCCGCCATGAACGCGAAATCGGTGATGCCGATGATCACGCCCCGACCGCGGATGAAGCCCATCCCCGTGACGGCGGCGTCGTTCATTTCGGTCTTCGCCTGCTCTTCGAGAATTCGCTGCGAGTACGGAATGCGGTCGACGAAACCGAGGCTGTCGACCGGCTTCAGGTTCACGTCCCATTCCTCGAAGGTGTTTTCGTCGAGCAGTTGCTCAATGCGGTCGCGTGCCGACGAGTTGAAGTGATGCTGGCACTCCGGGCAGACGTTCAAGTTGCGCGCAACGTCCTTCTTGAAGACCGTCGCTTTGCACGACGGGCATTTGATCCACAGTCCTTCGGGAACCCCGCGCTTGGGCAGATCGGCATTCGACATTCGGAGAACCTTTATTTATCGTCGATTTGCGCGAGGGACTGGAACGGCTTGCCTTCGACGTAGGCGAGGAATGCCCCGCCGCCGGTCGACACGTGCGTCATTTTCGTATCGAAGCCGAACTGCTCGACCGCTTCGGCCGTCTCGCCGCCACCGACAATTGTTACAGCGTTACTGTGTGCCATCGCCTCGGCGATACCGCGCGTGCCCTTGCTGAATGCCGGTTTCTCGAACCAGCCGACGGGGCCGTTCCAGATCACCGTGCCCGCTTGCTTGATGCGGCTACTGTAGATTTCGACCGTGCGTGGGCCGATGTCGACGCCCTCGAAATCTGCGGGAATCGCCTCGTTGACGATATGCATCGTCTCGTTGAGGTCCGACGATTTCGCGGCGAGGAAGTCGACGGGCAAC
>JAYSKW010000364.1:0-5603 GCA_043726085.1 Limnoglobus sp. | reverse complement strand
CGGTCGGAACAGGCCGAAGTCTTGACGGAAGTTCGCGAATCCCGCCCCATCGGGGTTCGTTCCCGGTACGCCGAGGATGAACGTGTCTGCATCGATGATCGCTACACCATTTGCGGTACCGTGGTCGGCATTGTTCGTATTGTCGTTGATTCCTGGCTCGAATGGCCCCGTCGAAGACCCATTACGACCCGTGCTACTGGTGTAGCCCGCAGGGGTGAAGATACGCACCGAGTACGTGCCGGAACCGAGGCCGCCGAATAGGTAGCCACCACCCGCACTGGTGATCGTGCTGGTGAGGATCGTTCCCGTACTGTCGAGCAACTGCACCGGCACGCCTGCGATACCCTTTTCGCCCGAATCGAGCACGCCGTTGTTATCGGTGTCTTCCCACACGAAGTTACCGACTTGCATCGGGCGGAACAGGCCGAAGTCGATGTTCGTATTCGCGTCGTTCGGCAACGTGCCCGACGTGTTGGGGTTCGCGACATTACCCGCGGCCGCAAGCGTCACGGGAGCCGAGCGGATCAGGCCGTTCGGCTGGAGCGTGCCGTGATCTTGGTTGTCGATGTTGGTGGAAATCCCCGGCTCGTATGGCCCCGTGGCGAAGCCGTTCTTGCCAGTACTCGTCGAGTATCCCGCAGGCGGTGCGATCTCGACGACGAACGTTCCGGGGTCGAGTTCGCTGAAGTTGTAAATTCCCTGTGCGGAAGTCGTCGTGGTGGCGAGTTTCGTCGTGCCAGTCGCATCGTAAAGGTTGACGACGACGTTGCCGATACCGAGTTCGTTCGGCCCCTTGATGCCATCGTTGTTAACGTCGTCCCAGACGAAGTTGCCGAGCGATACGAACGATTTATTGAAGAAGCCAACGTCGAACGTGTGGTTCGACTGGCCACCAATGCCCGTAGTGACATTCACCACAGCATTCGTGCCGACGACGGTTGCATCCGAATCTCGCGTGTCGGAGTTGGCACCGGAGTTCGCGTCGGCGGTCGTGAGTTGCTTCTTCGCGAGGTTGGTTTGTCCCAGATCGATACGCAGTTGGTACTGCGTGTTTTGCAGCAGGTTCAAGCCGACGATTTTGCTCGGCGTCGAGACACCCGCAATCGACGAGAAGAAGTAATTACCGTTCGCGTCGGTCGTCGCCGTGCCGAGCGACACGTTGGCGGCGCTAAACAGTTCGACCTCAACGCCTGCCAGTGGGTCTTCGCCTGCGTCCTGGATGCCGTTCTTGTTGGTGTCGTTCCAGATGTAGTTGCCGATTTCGATCGGTGGCGGTGCGGTGACAGCGATCAGATCGCCGACGCCGTTCGCTTTGGCGAACGTCGTATTCGCATCGGAAAAATCCGTGAAGTACAACTCGTAGCTTCGTTGAATACCGCCCGTAGTGCTATCGAACCAACGTACCCCGCCGGTGTTGACTGCACCGGGAATTCGCACGGGGTCAAACGCGGTCGTCGCGAGTTGATTGAAGCCCGGAATCTGCAAGATACCACCAACGGAGACTTCGTCGTGCTCGGTCTGAACGCCAACGGGAGGCTTCGTCGGATCGCGTGGGAGTTCGTCGTTAAAGTAAAACTCTGCTCCGCCAGGCCCTTGGCCGGTATTCTGCGGGCCGGTGCCGATCGTGCCGTTCGGGTTGCGCCCGTTCGATTCGAGCACCCAGCCTGCCAGTGGCGTTGCGGGGTTCGCTTGGGCCGCGTCGAGGTTGCCGTTGGTGTTGATGAACGCGCGAAGCGTGTCGCCTGCGGGAATTCCGAAGAACGAGAAATTGTTCGGCTGCGTCGGGTCGTCCGGCGTCAGTCGACCGAACTGATCGCTCGAACGATCGCGAATACCGAGCGAGATATTGCCGTTCACATCGAACGACAGGCCCATCAGCATCGGTTGCGGGTAGCTCGCGCGACCGATCGCCTCCGGTTGTTGGGCGACTGTGCGGAACGTCGGCGACCACGGGTTCCATTCGGCGGGGTCGGGTGGCGCGATTCCGTTCGGGAAGTTGCCGTTCGGATTGCCACCCATGTGAACGATGCCGCGCTCGTAGTTGAGCGCGATCTCGAACACCGCCTCGGTCGTTGTCGTCTGACGCGCGACGTTGACGAACGTGCCCTTCGCAGGATCGAACGCAAACACGTACGCCTTCAAATCTTGGCGTCGCTGGCTCGTTTCCGCCGAGTTCACAGCACCGATGTAAACGAGGCCACGGTGATATTGCACGGCAAACGGTCGCAAGTCGCCGAGCGGGTTCGCATCGGTACGCCCCGTCACGCCAGCTGGAAGTGGCAGATCGAAACGCTGCACGGTCGTGCTGTTCAGAGCACCCGATGTTGGCACCGAGTAAAGACGGCGATCGCCGAGCGCGACGGTGAACATCCGACTGGCGTCGGCGTTCACGTCGAGGCCACCGAGGGCGATTTTACCGACGGTGTCCCAGCCGAGGTCGCGAGTGACGCCGGTGCTGTCGACGAATCGAACCAAGCCATCGCGTGCATAATCTAAAAACGAGTTGTAATTCTGGCGAAACGGTACGGGGTTGTTGTTTTGATCGCGGAACACATCCAATAAGTTGCCAGCCGGCTTGTTCGGGAAGATCGCGTTGAGGTCGGCGAACAGTGTACCTCCCGTGCCACTGGTTCCCGATTGATAAATTGCACCGGGGCCAATTGGGCCGAAGCTGGTGTGCCGTTTCGCGTACGATGCCGCGTAGATTTTGTTTTGCACGCGGTCGTAAGTGAGGCCCCACGTCGTACCGACGTTGTCGTACCGCAACGATAAATCGTGAGTGACCGGGTTTCGGTGGTTCGCTTGCGTCTGGTCGGCATCTTCCGAACCCGATGCATTCGGAAAGCTGACGACGACACCCGTTCCGGGGTTAAAGTCGTTTGCCGTGATACCGCCAAATACGTATTGGCTCGTAACGAGTAGCGGATTGTCTGGGCTGAAGTCTTCGGGGCGAACCAGCGACAGGTTCACGTTACCCGCATTCCCTGCCGGTACGAATTGAACGGCGGTATTCGCCGAAGTTCCTTGGGGGCCGAAGAAGATTCCCGTTGGCAGATTCGTGAACTCGACGCGGAGCGGGCCGCTATTCGAGGTATTCAGGCTATATGCACCCGTCGCATCACTCGTTGTCTGCGTGACGACGGCATTATTCGCGTCGTACGCCGTAACGAGGATACCCGAGATACCGCGATCGATCGCAGTCGGGGTCGAGCCGAGGCCCGCATTCGGAACTTGGCCGTTCGTATCGAACGTACCATTCGCGTTGTAGTCTTGGTACACGATCCCCGTCACCGATGGAATCGCGCGATCTTCGAGGACGACGAACTCAAGTGCGACCGGAGCCATTGGCTTGGTCCGATTCTTGGCAGACTTCCGTGTCCGCGATTTATCAAACTGATTGCCGAGCATAACTGAAGCCTCTCAAGGTGTGAGATACAACCCCTGGCGTTCCAACGTCCGTGTCGAATGCTAAAAAATCCGCACAATCGTCGCCTTCGTTCGATGAATCCCATTCGAAAAAAGCGTTGCAGGGGCAGGCGTAAACGAGGCGGTTATTCCTGGGCAAGAATATTCCGCACCCGCAAGACACTTAGTATCTTACAAAATGATATACCTCCGCAAGTCAAATTCGTTACTGTCGTCCCAAATTAACAAAATGTATCGCACGTTCAGCTTCCGCATCGTAACGATTGTACGTTCTGCACCAGTTGAATTGAGCGATGTCGAATGGTTCGGGCAATTATGAGATGTATCAAATACACGGGATTAACGGTTAGACCCGATGTGTGAGGTGTGCGGAACGTGCGAAACGAGTTCCACTCCCCGCCCAGCCCAGATGTACTTGGGCTAACCCCAGTACGATTCACGGAGGAATCCCATGCTCACCCGTTTTCTCGGAGGCGTTGCCGTTTGTGTCGGTGCGGCAGGTGGACTGTCCGCCCAACAGCCGGTACCCGTTAAGCCCGCTAAAGCCGCTCCGGCTGTCCGACTCGCGCGGGCCGTCGTCGATGCGCCCGCCACCACATTGCCCGCTGCAACACCGACTGCCACACCGGCGATGGTACCGACTACCGTTGGCAGCGATTTGCTCGCGAACGGCGGTGGCAGTATGACGTCCTGCCCGACCTACGGCGATTGCCCCGCACCTGCGGCGGCCTGTTGCACGCCATGCGGCCCGCTCGGACGGTTTTGGGTCGATGCCGGTTACGTCTTCTGGACGACTTCCGGAATGAACGTCCCGCCACTCGTGACCAGCGCTCCTGTCGGTACGCCTCGTGCAATTGCGGGTGCCCTCGGCCAGCCTACGACGACGATTCTGTACCCTACGAAACAGTTGAACAACCAGTTTCGCAGTGGCTTCTATTTGAATGCCGGGATTTGGCTCGACGAGTGCCAGAAGTTCGGAATCGAAGGCAACTTCTTTTACCTCGGCGATCAAAACAGCCGGTTCACCGCCGGTTCGGATGGCTCGCAGGTTATCACGCGGCCGTTCTTCAACACGAACCTCAACCGACCCGACACGCAACTCGTGTCGTTCCCCGATACGCAATTAGTCTCCACGCCGGGAATTTTGTCCGGTAGCGTGACCGTCAACTCGAACACCAGCCTGATCGGTGGCGGTGCGAACTTCGTCAAGAACCTTTGCTGCGGGCCGTGTGGCCGGTTCGATATGTTGCTCGGTTATACGTACCTGAACTTGACCGACGAAATCAACATTCGCGAAGACCTGACCTCGCTGCCCGGCCAGACGAACGTCGTCCCCGGCACGCGGTTTATCGTCAACGATAACTTCCGCACGACGAACGATTTCCACGGTGCAAACATCGGCTTCGCCACCGAGCGTCGATACAGCCATTGGTACGTCGGCGTGCGTGCCGGTGTCGCCCTCGGCGTCAATCACGAAGTCGTCGAAATTAGCGGGTTCACGACGATCACCCCACCGGGTGGCCCGACGCAATCCTTTGCGGGTGGCTTGCTCACGCAACCATCGAACATCGGCCGCTACTCCCGCGACCAGTTCGCCGTGATGCCGTGGGTCGGTGCGAAACTCGGTTGCCAGATCACCCCACGCCTACGAACCTACGTCGGGTACGACTTCATGTACCTGAACAACGTCGTCCGTGCGGGCGATCAGATCGACCTTCGCGTCGATCCGAACCAGATTCCTACTTTCAGCGGTGCGAATCGTACGCCTGGCCAGTTCCCCGCCTTCCAGTTCAAGGAAACGGGCCTGACCGTGCAAGGCATTCGCGTCGGCATGGAATTTCGCTACTAACGCGGGTTGTTCATGACAAACGAAACGCCCGCAGAGAATCTCTGCGGGCGTTCTCGTCTCTCAGAATCGACGTAAGTCACAATTGCGGATTCTCAAAAACCGTTTTTTTGCCATTTTTGCGTCCCAAAACGCCACTTTTCGATCGCAAATCGCCGATCCGAAAACGGCGTTTTTGCCGTATCTCGGACTTTTATCGTGGGTTATGTCGAGGCTCTCGATTTCACATCAGCCGAAACTACCGGTTGTTTCGCGACCGAATGCGACCAAAAATCGACCGGACGCGACAATTCTATGTCATTTGCGCGCACTTCTATGTCATTTGGCGACA
>JAYSKW010000363.1:0-2105 GCA_043726085.1 Limnoglobus sp. | reverse complement strand
CACATTCGGAACGGGCGTTTGTTGTTGCGATACCACTTGTCGATCAGGTAATCGACGCCGCTCGGGTCGTAATCGACGCGCTTGCCCTTACACACGAGTTCCCAGATCTTGCGATACTGTTCTTCGCTCGGGTCGCGAATCTCGATCTTGAACTTGATCCGCCGCAAGAATGCTTCATCGGCGAGTTGTGTCGGGTCGAGGTTCGTCGAGAAAATCAGAATTTGGTCGAACGGCACTTCGACTTTCGTGCCGGTGATCGTCGTCAAGTAATCGTACTTTTTCTCGAGCGGCACGATCCAGCGGTTGAGCAAGTCCATCGGTCGCATTTGCTGCCGTCCGAAGTCGTCGATCATGAAGATGCCACCGTTCGCCTTCATTTGTAGCGGCGCTTCGTAGTATTTGCCGATGGGGTTATAAGTAAGGTCCAACATCGACAGCGAGAGTTCGCCGCCGACGACGATCGTAGGCCGTTTGATTTTGATGTAGCGGCGGTCGAATTCGTTCGCCTTTTTCAGCAGCCCGCCGTTGGGGTCTTCTTGTTCTTCCTCGCGAATGACGGTGTGCAAAATCGGGTCGAACACACGGATGATCTGCCCGTTCGCTTCAATGGCGTACGGTATGTAAATCGAGTCGCCCATGAGCCGCGTGATCCGTTCGGCAACGCTCGTTTTGCCGTTGCCGGGGTAACCGAAGAAGAAGATCGATTGTGCCGAGTTGATCGCCGGGCCGATCTCGTTGAACGATTCATCGGTAATGATAAGGTCTTCAAATGCCTTGCGGATACTCCGCCGCGTGACGACGATTTTCTTCACCGTCTGCGCAAGCACCGCTTCGACGTAATCGGTGAACGGTACGGGCAGCGGGCCGACGTAGCTCGTTTTCTCCATCGCTTCTTGTAAAGCGGCGGTGCCCTTCGGTGGCTTGATTTCGTAGATGAATGCGTTGTCGCCGCCACCGCTCCCGCGTTGTCCGACGATGTCGATTAGCGTCTGTTTCCGGAGCGATTGCAACACCGGTCCGAGTACGGGGAACGGTACCGCGAGTTCGTTGGCGATCTCGCCGCCCGTAAGTTGCCCACGCGTGAAAATCACTCGCAAGATCATGTCGAACAGGAACGGACTCGGCAGACCGAGTTCTTCCCATTTCACTGGGATTCGCGGGGCAAATTGGTTTCCGCCAACAGTCGGCGAACCTTCTTCGTCGGTCGGCGGCGGGTCGCCGAGTAGCGTCACGCCATCGAGGCTACCGTAGCGTTGGGCGTCGGCTAACAGTTGATCGTAGTGGAGCTTGTGTAACCGCAAATGTTCGACCGCGCCCGCATCGCCGGCGGCTTCGGCTTGTGCCAAACAATCGAGTACCGCAGGCGCGACGGCGTACTTCACGCCATCGATGTACATGTGGTGAAGGTACTCTCCCGGCCGAACGTAACAGTCCGGCGTGTGCGTCGGGAGTTGCAACATCTGATGGTAAAATTCATTCGCGATAATGAATCGCATCGGCCACCTTCACAGCTGAGTCCGCAAGTTTACACGTCGACTATCTTAGAATACAGATGGCCCGATTGGAAATTTCAGCCAGGAAGTAACCTTCACGTCGCGTTTACTTTCCTCCGACAATCGCCACCCGCGCCGCCGAGCCGGGTACGTCTTCCAATTCGACGCGGAGGTCTTCGGTGCGCTTCGTGCGATCGACGAGGATCGTCACGATGTTTGGCCCGGCTTTGAAATCGAGCACGGTTTCGGGCTTCACATCGACCGTCGCGTTGCCGAGGTAGACCGTTAGCCCGGTGACGGTTTGGAACTTCAACTTCGCAGCACCGGGCGCTGTGACATCGAGTGTGAAGCGAACGACTGATTGTGGCTCCGAGCCGTTCCAGACGACGAACTTGGGCATGTCGCTAACGGGCAAGTCACCGGAAACTCTCGTGTAGGCCGAGGACCAAACGAACGCAGTCGGGTTCTCTGCCGTGGCCGAAACGCGGGTGCGACGGAACAAGTTGAGGTTCTCGTTGAGAGGATCGATGACCTGCCAGCGACGAACGATCCGGGCGCGGTTCGGCGCGTATGGCCCGACCTTGCCGAGTTCGGACAGGAAGCGAACGAGGT
>JAYSKW010000362.1:0-1478 GCA_043726085.1 Limnoglobus sp. | reverse complement strand
CCGGCAGCCGACGTGCGAACGGGTTGGCGTTGGGTGGCGGTGGCATGTATCTTGACGGAAACTAACGCTTCGCCACCGTTCCCGTCAATCGGACATTCAACCATGAACGCACTGTTCGACCAGATTCAGGAAGCCGCCGCCTTCATTCGCACGAAGTGGCAAGGCACGCCACTGGTGGGCATCATCCTCGGAACGGGCCTCGGCAAACTCGTCGAGGACATCGATGCCGAAGTGACGCTGCCATACCAAGACATCCCGCACTTCCCGCGCTCGACCGCCCCTTCGCACAAAGGGCAACTCGTTTGCGGAACGCTCGCCGGCAAGCCCGTCATGGCGATGGAAGGCCGTTTCCATTTCTACGAAGGCTACCGATTGCAACAGATTACCTTCCCCGTGCGCGTGATGAAAGCGCTCGGTTGCGAAGTGCTGATCGCGTCGAACGCCTGTGGCGGTATGAACCCTCAATACGAGAAGGGCGACCTGATGTTGATCGAAGATCACATCAACCTGATCGGCGACAATCCGCTGATCGGCCCGAACGACGACCGCCTCGGCGAACGCTTCCCCGACATGTGCAACGCCTATGACCGCGAGTTACTCAAACTCGCGCGCCGCGTTGCACTTGAAGAGAAAATTCCTTGCCAGCAAGGCGTCTACGTCGCCGTGTCGGGGCCGAACCTCGAGACGAAGGCCGAATATCGTTTTTTGCGGACGATCGGCGCGGACGTCGTCGGCATGTCCACGGTGCCCGAAGTCATCGTCGGCGTGCATTCCAAAATGCGCTGCATGGGCATCTCCGTCGTCACCGATATGTGCCTCGCAGACGCCCTGCAACCGGTGAGTCTGCCGGAGATCATCCACGTTGCCAACGAAGCCGAGAAGAAGCTACGGGTACTGGTGCGGAAGGTCGTTGCAGAGTTGTAAATTGGTAACAGCGGGTCGTCTTCATTGATTCCACCCGCTACCCACCCATCCCTGGACTCATGCCCGAATTTCGGAACCAACCTAACCCACCAACGACTTACGTCCGATTTCGATTGCCTGGAACCGGGATGGAATCAAAGTTTCGGTGGTTCTTTACGGCAAAACGGCAACCTGATTTTGAACCGTGCCGAATTGTGTACTACCTTCATATCAACTGCACCAATTTCACTTTTTGAGGGGCGATCATGAATGGGACGACGATTGCGGGCATTGTCGTGATGTTTTTCGGCGGGCTGCTGATGAGCGATTACAAGAGCTTCGGGATGACGAATCCATCGGGTGGCATCCTCGTCGGCGGCGCGGGCTTCTTCCTGGCGTGCTTCGGTTACTTCTCGAAAACGGACGACCAAAGTAATCGCGGTTCCGGTCAACGAGTACGGGATAACTCGATCTAATTACGTTTTACGCAGTTGCCCGTTTGGGCAGTTGGTAGAGCGGATCGCTGAGATAGGCTCGCACGGCGTCCCGGATGATTCGCATTTTGGCGTCGAACC
>JAYSKW010000361.1:0-1124 GCA_043726085.1 Limnoglobus sp. | reverse complement strand
CGGCGACGTTCCGAATGCAATCCGGCGCGAACGTGCTGCTGATCGGCCAGCAAGAAGAATCCGCACTCGCATTGATGGCCACCGCAATGGCAAGCCTTGCTGCACAGGTCAAATTGCCCGGTTTATTCACCGTACTCGATGGCACGCCCGACGATTCCGATCATGCCGAATACCTGCGAAAAGTGGCCGCGTCGCTCGGCTACCCCGACGCAAGCATCGACCGTGCGGGCATGGCAAATGCGCTGGCCGCACTCGCGCAAGAGATCGAACGCCGACAGCAGGGTGTCAGTGCCGAACGGGTTCCGCGCTTCTTGTTCGTGCAGGGCTTGCACCGTTTCCGCGAACTGCGAAAAGCCGACGACGACTTCGGATACGGTCGCAAAAGCGATCAACCGAAAGCCGCCGGCGAACTCCTCGCAACGATCCTCAAGGACGGCCCCACGGTCGGCATTCACGCCATCGTCTGGTGCGACTCGCTCACGAACCTCACACGCGCACTCGAACGACAAGCACTCAAGGAATTCAGCCAGCGCGTGTTGTTCCAAATGAGTGCAACCGATTCGAGCACACTCATCGACACCCCCGCCGCCAGCCGCCTCGGCCGCACACGCGCACTCTTCGTGCAAGAAGACCTCGAACGCCCCGAGAAATTCCGCCCCTACGGCTTACCCGACATGAAATGGCTCCGCGAGATCGGTTCCGCGATCGAATAACAGAAGCGAAAGCATAAATTGATGCTTCTGCGTCAGGAAGCGGGATCGAATTGTTTTGTTATGAACCTCCAAACTGAACTTCATTGCAGAAACGATAACATTGCTTTCGCGCGCAAGCGCGGGTCAAAAACCATCACCCACACGATAAGTCAAAGTCAAAAAAATCGGAGACGATCCGACGTAAGTCGGAATTGGCATCGTGCTCAGAAGTGTCTCGAAGTGTCGTGAAAGTGTCTCCAAGTGTCGTGAGAATGTCGTGGTCGGTCGATTTACTGTCGCGTCCGGTCGATTTTGTGTCGCCATTTGCGATGATTATCGAATCGACCCCTTTCGACATAACCCACGACAAGAGTTCGATATACGGAATACGGAACAGTGGATCGCGATCAAAAAGTGGCGTTTTTGGGTCGC